>CALDQK010000906.1 GCA_937911525.1 uncultured bacterium | reverse complement strand
TCGCGGATCGCCTCCTTCCAGGCCGCGATCCGCTGCTCGAGTTCGGCCGGACTCTCGGGCACCCCGGGCCGCGTTGGGGCCGGCGAGGGCGCCAGGGTCGGCGCAGCGCTGGCGCTGGAGGAGGGCAGGGGTCTGGGGGTCGCGAGCGCGACGTCCGGCTCAGCCTCTCCGCGGCTGGCGAGCGCGAGGGCCAGGGTCCCGACGCTGAGCGCGAAGAGCAGGAGCGCGCTGACCAAGAGCACCCCGCGCTCGCTCGGCTGGAGTCCGGCGCGAGCGCTCGTCGCGGCGGCGGTCAGGGCCTCCTGGAGGGCCTGGGCGCTGGGGTAGCGCTGGCTGGGCTCTTTGGCCAGGCAGCGCAGCACGACCTCCTCGAAGGCGGGCGGGAGCTCCGCGCGCAGCTCGCGGGGCGGGCGCGGCGGCTCCTCGCGCGTCGCGACGACGGCCTCGATCAGCGATCCCTTGAGGAAGGGCGGCTCGCCGGTCAGCGCGGCGTAGAGCGTCGCGCCCACCAGATAGACGTCGGTCGCCGCCGAGCTCTCGCTGCCCTTGGCCTGCTCGGGGGCGAAGTAGCCCGGCGTCCCGCTGATCAGCCCCGAGCGCGAGAGGGTGATCGACTCCTCCAGCAGCTCGTGCTTGGCGAGGCCGAAGTCGGTCAACACGAAGTCGCCGCTGGGCTGGCGGATCACGTTGGCCGGCTTCACGTCCCGGTGGAACACTCCCACCTGGTGGGCCTCGTCGAGCGCGGCGCAGAGCTGCCGCCCGAGCCGCAGCGCGTCTTCGATCGGCAGGGGACCGCGTCGGGAGATCCACTGCTCGAGGTCTTCGCCCTCGACGAAGTTCATGGCCAGCCAGGGCGAGCCGCCGTGCTCGCCGGCCTCGATCACGTGCACCACGTGGGGCCCGCTCAAGCGGCCCAGCGCCAGGACCTCCCGCTCGAAGCGTCGTCGCTGTCGCTCCCAGGCTCCTCCGCGCGCGCTGAGCAGCTTGAGCGCGACCGGGTAGTCGAGCTTGGGGTGGCGCGCCTCGTAGACCACGCCCGCGCCGCCGCGCCCCAGCTCGCCCACGATCGGGTAGCCGCCGATCGCGCGGGGCTCGCTCATCGCGATCCCGCAGCCTCCGGCGGCGGGAGGGGTTGGAACATGCCCGCCAGCTCCTTGCCGCGCTCCGACCCGAAGCGGGCCTCGAGCAGCTCGTCGAAGCAGGCCGGCAGGACCGCCGCGGGGTTCAGCTCGAGGGCGCGCCGGAAGGCCTCGCGCGCCTTGGGCTCCGTCTCGGCGAACACGCCCTGCATCACGTGCAGCTGGGGGTGGTCGTCGTCCTTGAGCATGCCCGCCTCGACCACCAGTCGGGCCAGGTCGATCCACTGCTCGACGGGGACTCGACGCAGCAGGACCTCGTAGCCGAGCTCCTCGGCGCACATCACGGCGGGGTAGGCCGAGCACGAGTGATAGAGCGCGCGCTGGAAGAGCGAGAAGCGGGTCCGCAGCTCCGTCGTCCCGAAGGCGATCACGACCGAGCCCGCGGTGTTGAAGCAGCCGAGCACGTCGTCGCACCAGCTCAGGCCGCGGGCGCGCATCTGCTGGCTGCGGGGGTCCGGGTTGACCTCGCGCATGTTGAGCTGGCAGAGGAGGTTCATCGCCTCCGCGTGGCGGAGGGCCATCATCGCCATCGCCCGCATGTCCTGACCGACGCGGCCCTGACGAATGATCCGCGCCTTGAAGAAGGCCGGGTTGGACCAGGGCTTGGCCTTCTGGCTGAGGGCCTCCATTCGCTTCAGGGCCTGACGCACCTGACCCCGGCGCTCGAGGCTCTGCGCGTGGAGGAACTCGAGCTGACCGGTGGGGTCGGACGAGCTGAGCTGGGGGTAGAGGCGATCGACCGCGGCGAAGTCGTCGCGCGCGCTGGCGATCTGGAAGCGCAGCTCGAGCGCCTTGACGTGCCCCGCGCCGAGGCTGCGCTCGAGCTGATCGAGGTAGCCCTTGACCTGTCGCCAGGGCTCGACCCCGGCCGCGGCCGCGAGCAGCGCGCGCAGCGCCAGGGTGCGCTGCGCGGGGGGGTAGTCGTAGCAATAAAGCTTGGCCAGCAAGAGGTTGCTGGGCGGGTTGGGGTGGGGCCTCTGATGGCGCTCGAGCTTCATCGCGCCGACCAGGTCGCTCGCGTAGGCCAGCACGCTCGGAGAGCGGCGCAGGAGCTCGTTGGCGTCGTCCCGCCAGGTGTCGTCGCCGCGCGCGAAGCGGAGGCGCGCCAGGGTCAGCAGCGCCTCGGGGAGGTAGCGCGCGCGCGCGATCTCACGAATGCGCGCCTCGACCGCGGTCGGCTCGGTCTTGGCCCGCGTGCGCAAGAGCGCCAGCTCGACGCCGGCCGCCTCGCCGCCGCCGACGAGCTGGTTCGCCCGCTCCAGCAGCTCTCGCTCGCGGAGGAGGTTCTGCTGCGCCCGCGCCTCGGCGGCGAGGGCCAGCAAGGCGTCCGGATCGCTCTCGTGCTCGCGCAAGCGCGCCAAGGTGGAGGGGTAGGGAGTGGCGCCAGCCTCCGCTTCGCAGCGGACGCGCAGGGCCGCCGCCAGGAGGGGCGCCTGCGAGCTGAGGGGGGGGCCGCGCCGCCGCCCGGTCATCATGCTGCTGTCGTCGGGGTTGCCGACCAGCCGCATGGCTTGGAGCGTGCAGCCCCAGCGCCGATAGATCCAGGCCAACCCCGCCCGCACCGGGAGGGGGGTGATATCGGTCGGGTTGCACCGGCCCAGGCGCTCGAGGGCGAGCACCAGCGCCTCGTCGCTGCGCCCCAGCCCGTCGAGCAGGCGCAGCTCCACGAGGAAGTCTTCGACCGCGGGCTCGCGGCGCAGCTCCTCCAGCGCTTGGGTGTAGCGCCCGCGGCGCCTGAGGTAGTCGACCAGGAGCCGACGCCCGTCCGGCTGGCGCTTGGGGTCGACCGCCTGGAGCAGGAGGCGGACCTCCTCGACCAGCTCCGGGCGGAAGGGCTGGACCTCGCTCACCTCCCGCTTCCAGGCTCGGATCCGTTGCTCGAGCTCTTTCTTGTCGCGGGGGGGCGTCGGCGCCGGCGCCGCGGGCGCGGTGGGCGCGGCGACCGGCGCGCTGGGCGCAGCGCTCCCCGTGGGTCCCGGTCCCTCAGGCGCGGCGCTCTTGCTCGCCTCGGCCACGCTCTGATCGGGGAGGGCCGTGATCACGAGCCCCGCAGCCAGGATCGCCAGCCCCGAGAGGGAGGCCACCAGCACCACCAGGGTGGTCGGGCTCATGCGGATCTTGCTCGAGCGGGCGGCGCGCCCCGAGGCCCCGCGGCGCGCCTTGGGCTTGGGCAGGCAGGCCTCGAGCGCCGCCGCCAGCTCGCCCGCCGTCGAGTAGCGGTCGGTCGGCTCCTTCTCGAGCGCCAGCAGGCAGGCGGCCTCGAGCCCCGGGAGCAGGCCCTTGACCTCCAGCGGGGGCACCGGGTCGTTGGCGACCGCGTTGGCGAGCAGGAGCGTGTTGGGCAGCACGAAGGGCGGCTGGCCGCTCAAGCAGGCGTAGAGGATCGCGCCCAGCGAGTAGACGTCGGCGCGCGCGTCGATGTGCTTGGCCGAGGAGAACTGCTCGGGTGCCATGTAGAGCGGCGTGCCGAGGAAGTCCGAGGTGTGGGTCAGGCCCTGGCGGCGCTCGAGGCTGTCACGGGCGAGGCCGAAGTCGGTCAGGAGGGGCTGACCCTCCTCGTTGATCATCACGTTGGCCGGCTTGAGGTCGCGGTGCACGACTCCCAGCTCGTGGACGGCCTGGACCGCGCGGGCCAGGCGCGCCACGAGCCGGGCGGCGTCGGGCGGCGGGAGCGGGCCGCCGCGCTTGAGCCGCGCCTCGAGGCTCTGGCCCTGGACGTAGTCCATGGCGAAGTAGAGGTGCGGCCCGTGCCAGCCGACGTCGCTGACGCGGACGACCCCGGGGTCGTCGATCCGGCTCCCGATCGAGGCCTCGAGCTGGAAGCGGGCCACCGTCTCGTGGTCCTGAGCGGCGGCGTCCTCGAGCACCTTGAGCGCGACCTGCTTGGCGAGGCCGGCGCGCTCGGCCAGGTAGACCACGCCGAAGGCGCCGCGGCCCAGCTCGCTCAGGAGCCGGTAGGGGCCGAAGGTGTTGCCGCCAGCCCGCCGGGCGCTGTCCCAGGGGGGCCGCGGCTGTCCGTGGGACTGGGCGTGGGACTGGTTGGGCGGCGCGGCCCAGGTCGCGTGCGGCTGCGGCCCGCGCCCCTGAGAGCCCGCCATGGGGTGCGGTCCCGAGCCCCCCGCGGGGAAGCGGCCCGTCCCCGGCGCCTGGACCAGCTGGCTGTCGCCGCCCTGGGCGGCGAAGCGCCCCGTGCCGCGCGCGGGCCCCGCGCTCTGGGCGGGGTTGGGGTAGCGACCCGTCCCGGGGTGGGGACCCGCGCTCTGGCCGGGCCCCGCGCTCTGGGCGGGGTTGGGATAGCGACCCGTGCCGGGGGTGGGCCCCGCGCTCTGGGCGGGGTGTCGCCCGGTCGGGCGGCGGTCTCCTTGCGGAGCTTGCCCCCCGTGGGATTGCGCCCAGGGTTGGCGGTCCGAGCCCGGCCTGTGAGGAGGGTGTGCCATGCGACACCCGAGGGTACTCGGCCCAGGCCGTTGACGCCCGCGAGAACGCCCCTCTCTCGAGACCTTCCTGCGACCACCTGTTCGCGCGCGGACGAGTGAGGGACACTGAGCGAATGCGCCTCCTCTCCTGCCTCCTCCTGTGCACGCTCTCGCTCCTCGGCGCGGCCTGCGACCCGGGCGCCCCGGCCCCGGGCGCCTCGCCCACTCCGGGCCCGACGCCGGCTTCGGCCGCGGCCACGGGTGACTTCAGCGGCCGATACGACTTCGAGGCCGTGGTCTCCCTCGACCCGCCCGCCAGCCAGGGCGCCGAGACCTTCGCGGCCCGCAGCGCCGAGCAGCTCCGCGCGGTCCAGGCCTGCCTCGCCGCCGAGGACCCGCTGCGCAAGCTGAAGCTCGCCGAGGGCCAGTCCCTGCTCGTCGTGGCGCGCCCCGGCAGCGACTCGGCCCCGCCCGAGCTACGCGCCGTCGAGACCAAGCAGGGCAAGACCCTCGTCCGCTACGCGCTGCCCGGCGCCGCCAAGGGCGCCATGCAGCGCGGCCCCTACGTGGCGCGCCTCGTCGAGGGGCTGGCGGAGCGGGTCGAGTTCGAGCTCGCGGAGTAGAGATAGCGGCCCTGTCATTGTTCATGAAGGGACGAGAGCAACGCCGAGATCACTGACAGGGAGGATGGGGTCACCGGTCGGCGCATGGATTAGGAGGAAGACAGCGGAAGCGGGTGACCCCCCACACGCTGCGCAGGAGCTTCGCGACTCACCTCCTGCAAGCGGGCACGGACCTCCGGACGATCCAGCTCCTGCTGGGGCACAGCAAGCTGACGACGACGGCGACCTACCTCTGCCTGAGCCCCGAGGAGCTGCGCCGAGAGATCCTCCTCCACCACCCCCGCGAGCAGTTCGACGCATGAGCCTGACCCGCGAACGAGCCATTCAGCTTCGGCTCGACGCCTGTCGCGCGGAGGGCCAGGCCGCCTCCACGCTTCGGCTCACGGAGCGGGTGCTGCGGCGGCAGCTCCCTCGCCTCGCCCGCCCCGTCGCACGCGTGCGGCGGAAAGACGTTGTGCGCTGGCTGGCAGAGCGCGCCGAGGAGGTATCCAGCGCCACGCGGAGCCGCGAGCTCTCCACGCTTCGCGGGCTCTTCCGCCAGCTGGAGGACGAGGGGCATATGAGCGAGGACCCGACCCGAGGCCTGCGAGTCAAGGTCAACCATCGGGCCCCGCTGCTCCTCAGCGGAGAGCAAGTGCAGGCCCTGCTTCGCGAGGCTGAGCGCACAGCGCGAAGCGAGGCGCGCCGGAGATCCTTGGGGCTGCGAAACCGCGCGACCCTTGAGCTGCTCTACGGGCTCGGGCTGCGAGCCTCCGAGGCCTGTCGCGTACTGGTCCGGGATCTTGACTTGGTAGCGGGGCTCGTCTCGGTGGAGCGGAGCAAGCGCGGCAAGCCTGCGGTCCTGCCCCTCCCCCCGGCCTCGACGCCGAGCTTGGAGGCCTATCTGGCCGAAGGGCGGCCCGAGCTGGTGGGCCGGGGTGACCAGAGCGGAGGTCGGGTCCTGGTGACCGAGCGGGGGCGGGAGCTGAGCGTGACCGCCGTGGAGCGGATCCTCTGCAAGGCAGCCGAGCGCGCCGGGATCTCGGCTCACCCGCACGCCCTCCGGCGCAGCGTGGCGACCCACCTGGTGCAGTCCGGCGCGGGGTTGCTTGCTGTCCAGCACTTGCTCGGTCACGAGAGCTTGGACACGACCCAGCGCTACGTGGCTCATGGGCTGGAGCAACTGCGCGAGGCAGTAGACCGGTTAGGGCCGGCTTAGTGGCTGGGGGCCCGACGCGGGCATGAAGCGCGGGAGCCTTCGTCGAAACCGCTCTGCTGCCCGCGCCCCATGAGGTACTCGGTCATGCGACGGGTAGGCGATCAGTTCTTAGGGTGGACCTTGAGAGCCAACTGCTTGCCGCTCGACGTCATGAACACCTCAAGCGTGCAGCCCTCTGGGCTACTGTTGAGGTAATCGCAGCGTTCGACAGTGGCGGTGAACTCAACGACGGTCCGGGGCGCTAGTTTCAGGAGCTCAGCGGGGGGCTGGTCGACCCGCACGTGCAAGAGCGCGTGGCCAACCCGCAGTTGGATCCCTCCTGTGGTCGGCTTGACCACCTCCGCAACGTCCGTGATCAGCTTGCCCTTTATGGGGCCGTAGTGCTTCTTGGTCAGAGCGTCCTTGGCAGCGCCTGCCTTCCCTTGCTCATGGGCCGCGTCGATGTCTCGGCAATAGGCGGTGGCAGCCTCAGTCACCACGCTCATTGGTGAGCCCGCGGCCTCGACAGTGATCAATTCTTCCCCAGCAGCGGGGGTGAAGACGAGGTGGTTCTTGTAGTTCCTCAACCCTAGCTGCCAGTCACCTTTCTGACGCTGCCAGGTGAAGAAGCTGGGGTGTTCCTCCTTGTCGGCGCCGATCCTCTCTGCGTCATTGGATCCCATGCCGACATGGCTGACTGCCCGCCGGCTGAAGTGCACGGTCGCAGAATGTCGGTGCACGACAACTCGCTCGACCGAGGCTTTAAGGACAACGAACTGCTTCTCGCGAAAATTCGTGAGGAAGTCTCTCCAGCTCAACCCTTCCCTGGCTTGACTGGGTAGCCGCTTCAGCAGCGCCTTCTCGAGCTTCTTGGGGAGCAGGACATACGTCTTCGTGCGCCCGTGCCGCTTGAGTTTGTAGAGGCGCTTGACGTTGCAATCGCGAAGGAACTTCTTGGCCTCTCCCTTGACCTCCTTCGCGACTCGATCGATCGGATCCTGTGCGTACAGCGCAGAGTCGAGCAGAAGGACCAGCGCAAGCGCCAGGTAGATTCTCGGTCGCATGTGTCACCCCTCTCTGAGTGGAGACGGAAGGCTGAGCCCACAACCTTACCCGTCAGCTCCTCGCATTGGGGCGGGGGGCGGGGCTCTCCAGGTGCGGTTAGGGGCGCCTCTGACGGCAACCCTGGGCGCGATCTGGGGTCCGGACGCCTCTACTCGCTCGAGCCTCGCCGCCTGCAAACTTGGCGGGCTACGCCGCTGAAGGTCCCTCTTCGGGGACGACGACCCCCAAGAGTGTCGGAAGAGGTACATGTAAACCCCTGGGACGCCTGATCTCCGCCTCTAGGGTGCGTAGTAGGGCTCTATTACTACCGGTTGAGGTATCTGGATCCCGAGGCGGGGCGGTTCGTGAGCCGCGATCCGCTCGGTATGTGGGGCGATCCGGGGCAGCGGGGGAACGCGCAGAACTACTGCGGTCGAGCGGATACGCCTGCAATCAACCCGTCCCAGGGTTGGCTAGAACGCCAGCCCCCGGCCAGCCTCGTCGAGGGGCTCACGGAGTGAGTCGAGTTCAAGCTGGCGGAGTAGCGGCAGGTTCAGTCGCGACGACGCAGCTGG
>CALDQK010000905.1 GCA_937911525.1 uncultured bacterium | reverse complement strand
CCGAATCGGCGTCGTCACGCTTCTCCACATGTCAACACCGGCCGTAGGGGAGGGGCTTGCCCCCTCCCGGCGGGAGGGGGTAAACCCCTCGAGCCAGAACTCCGCGATCGGGACCTCGACCTCGGGGAATGCCTGGAGCCGAATCGAGTCGGTCGGGCCGTAGACCTGCTCGCGCTGGAAGCCCGCGGGAGAGGGCTCGGTGTAGACCTCCACGCTCGCCGTGTCGCGCCGCACGATCCAGTACTCGGGCACGCCAGCCTCGGAGTAGAGGCTGCGCTTGATCCCGCCGTCCCGGCTCAGCGAAGAATCGGAAACCTCGACGAGGAGCGCAGGCTGCCCTGGGATCGTGTCGCCGAGGGTCTCGCGCGGATGGACCGCCACGTCCGGCTCCGGTTCGCTGTCGTCGCTCAGCGCCACGGGGCTGTGGCTCGTGACGAAGACGGAGTCTCCTAGCAACTTGAGCAGGAGCGCATGGAGCTCTCCCGTAACCCTGAGGTGCCACACTCCTTGCGCGTTCGTCTTGACGAGAACCCCGCGCAACAGCTCCACTCGGGCGTCGTTGAACTCCCCTTGTTCCACGAGGCGCTCGTACTGAGCGCGCGTGAAGTGGTAGACGGCCTCTGGGGCCACGGACTCCAAATCGGACATGAACACAAGATAGCACCTGCCTCTCGTTCCTGAGGCGGGCGAACCCTAACAATACCCAGCGACAGCTCAGTCCGAGTGGCGCCGCAGGATCTGCTCGATCCGCTGCCGAGCCAGGGGCGCTGGGTCGTGTCGGGCGCAGGCGCGCTCGTAGGCGGCGCGGGCCGCGGCGTTGGCGCCTGTGCGGGCCAGGCGGTCGCCGATCAGGGTGTTGGCCGTCATTTGCAGCGGGGAGCCGCGGCGGAGCGAGTCGTCGAAGAAGGGGTCCCATGCCTCTTCGGCGTCCGCGATCTTGGCCAAGGCCTCCAGCGCGCGCGTGTGGAGCTCGAGGGCGTCGTCTTCGCGCAGCAGCTGCAGGAGTCGCTCGACCGCGGCGCCGCGCAGGTGGGCCTGGCTCCAAGCGCGGGCGCCGCCGAGCGCGTCCGCGGCGTTCATGCGCACCTCGAGGTCTGCGTCCGCGAGGAGGCGCTGCAGGAGCGGCCAGGCTCGCTCCGCTCCAGTTCGCGCGTGCTCGCCCGCGACCATCGCGACCACCGCCCGATCGATCGGCTCCTTGTCGCAGGCTTCGAGCGCGTCCCACGTCGCGTCGTCCAGGCCCAGGCTGCGGCGGATCAGGCTGCGCAGGCCCGCCTGGCGCTGGCGATCGTCGGGGCTCTGGATCAGCTCGCGCTGATAGGGGAGCAGGTGCGGCTCGAGGTTGCGCCGCTGGTCCTGGGAGAGCTTCGCGAGGTCCCAGGTGAGGGGAAAGGCGCCCTTGCTCAGGTCGGAGAGCTGCTGGCGAATGTCCTGGGGGACCGCGCCCCAGCGCCAGCGTCGGCCCGCGCCGTAGAGGAGCTGCGCCGCGCTGCGCAGTGCGGCGCGCGAGCAGCCCTCCGGCGCCGGGGGGCGCCAGAAGGGGAGCAGCTGGCCGGGGGTCTCCTCGGGGGGCAGGCCCTGCCAGGTGCGGGCGCGGGCGTGCAGGAGCTGCGCCAGCGTCGGCAGCTCGTCGGGGAAGGAGACGCGCAGGCCGTTGGCGCCGTGCCACTCGAGGCGCCGCTCCGGCGACTGGGCGCCCCGGCCCGGGCCGAGCTTCCCCGCCGCCTCGCTCAGGCGCACGGCTCGGAGCTCCCCGCGCACGACGGACCACTGGAGCGTGTGCTTGACCCCCAGCTCGGAGATCACGTGGCACTGGCCGTAGCCCGTCGCGGTGCGCCCCTCCCGAATCCCGCTCACGACGGGGTCCTCGCCCGAGAGGAACACCGAGGCGGGGAAGTGACCTGGCTTGGGGACCAGCATGTGCCACCACAGACTCCTCCCCAGCCCAGGGATCGGCGCGGCGCCCTGGTCCAGCACCCGGGGCGGGTCCCCCGCGACCACGACCAGTCCCGCCTCCGGCAGAAGAGGAGCGCTGAGCTCGGTCAGCTCGGGCTCGTCCTCGGGCGAGACGATCGTGAGCGCGTCGAGCTGGCCCAGGCGCGCGACGACGACCCAGCAGTTGCCCGGGTAGTCGCGCTCGCTCGCCCAGATCCGCGGCGAGCCGGGAGGGCGCGCGATCAGCGCCAGGGTCGCGAGCAGCGAGAGCGCGCACAGGGCCAGCGCCGCGTGGGGCCTCCCAGCGCCCGCTCCCTCGCCGGGCTCGCGCCAGCCGCGCAGGCGCCGCTCGAGCTCCT
>CALDQK010000904.1 GCA_937911525.1 uncultured bacterium | reverse complement strand
CGGCGTGGGGCCGGCGCAGGTCGAGCTGGGTCTCCTTGACCTCGCGCCCGTCGTCGTTGACGAACCACAGCGTGCGCACGCTTCCCTCCTGGCGCAGGCGAATGTGGGAGTAGTCCGAGCGGGTCTCGAGGAGCAGCTGGACCCCGCTCACCTCGCGCGGGCCGCGGGCCTCGGCGGAGCTCGGACGGCTCTGCTGCTGGGGGGAGGGACTCCTTGACTCGGCGGCGGATTTGGTGGCGGCGGGCTCGGCGGGAGCCGCGCAGCCGCCCAGCAGGCCGAGCGTCACCAGCAGCGGAGCCCAGGCTCGCAGCGCGACGCCGCTCACCGGCTCAGCTCTCCTCGCCGCTCGCAGCCGCCGACTGGCTGGCCGTCTCGGGGGCGATCCGCCCGCTCAGGCGCTCTTCGGTGGCCGCGAGGTGGATCCAGAACGCGTGCAGTCGGTCGCGATAGGAGTTGGGCAGGTGCGTCCCGCGAGCGCGAGTCCGCACCGCCTCCAGGCGCTCCTCCAGCCCCTCGGCGCTCAGCTCGCCGGCTTCGCGTTCGATCGCGTGGAGCTGCTCGTAGAGCTTGAGGATCTTGGAGTTCTGGGCCCAGGCGTAGGCCAGGGGGACGACCCGCGAGAGGGGCAGCAGGAGCGTCACCAGGGGGAGGAGCATCACCCAGAAGCGAGCCACCACGCTCGCGACCCAGAAGGGGAGCGCGCGGTAGAGCAAGGGCATGCCGTTGGTGTGGAAGCGCTTGGCGCTCGGGGTCAGCGGGTAGTCCACGTAGAGGGGGCTGGGGAACTCGCCTGGGTCTTCGAGGGGCCCGCCCAGGCCGTGGATGTCCTGGCAGGCCTGCAGGAGCAGGTCCCCCGAGCTGGGGTGCAGGTCCTCGGTCGTGACGATCGTCGCCGCGCTGGCCACCAGGGGCGTGTCGCGGCGAGGGAGGTTCTTGGCCAGGTCGACCACGCCCTCGGGCAGGACGACCCGCGAGAGGTAGCGGTGGTGGCGGGTGAAGGCCGCCGCGCGGCGGAAGCCCAGCAGGGCCACGTCGGGGTCGGCCAGCAGCTCGGCCACCTGCGGGATCTCGGGGCTGCCGCTGAGGAAGAGCGCGTCCAGCTCGCCCTTGCGCAGGGCCGCCGTCGCCTCGGCGCCGCCGACCTCGACCAGGGTGGTGGGCGCGTCCGCCACGCCGCACTCCTTCAGCAGGCGGAGGGCGACCGCGCGCGTGCCGCTGCGCGGGCTGCCGACGGCGATCCGCTTGCCCCCGAGCCCGCGCAGGTCCGCGGCGCCCAGCCCGCGCGTGAACACCCACAGCGGCTCGCGGTAGACGCTGCCCAGGCTGCGCAGGCGCATGTGCTCCTGCTTGGTCGAGACGCCGCCCTGCACGAAGGCCAGGTCCACCGCGCCCTTGTCGAGCAGCTCCAGGTTCTCGGCCGAGCCCCCGGTGGGGACCAGCTCCAGGGTCACCCCCCGCTCGAGGAGCGCGTCCCGGTAGCGCTGGCCGAAGCGGTGGTAGGCCCCCTCAGGGCTCCCGGTCGCCATGCGCAGCCGCTCGGGGGGCGCGGGGTCGACGGCCATGTAGGCGGCCGCGAAGGCCAGCAGCAGCAGCCCGATCAGCGGCAGCCAGAGCAGCCAGGCCTTGCTCGGCGGAGTGGGGGTCTCGTCGGCCATGGGGACGAGGCTACTCGACTTCCTCGGCAGCGGCCGCGCTAGCGCAACTCCTCTGGCGCCGGCGCGCGTGTAGCTCCCACAGGCGCCAGCTCGTGCTGGCGCGCGGTCGGAGCGGAGAGACGCCAAGACGGGGGGGCTGGGGGGCGAGCGGCGGGATCCAGGAGGCGAGCGTTCTCACGGCCGAGACGTTAGAGCTCCGGCGGGACCGCGTCGGCCAGGGCCCGCAGCGCCCGACGCGCGGCGCCCAGCGCCCGCGCCAGGCTGGGCCAACCGCCTTCGTCGGCGAGCTCCCTCCAGGCGCGCCGCCCGAAGACGCGCCCCTCGAGGAGCGCGCGCGCGCGCGGCTCGAGGGCGGTCAGGCGGGCGGGGTGCTCGCGCAGCCAGCGCTCGACCACGTAGCCGGCGGCCTCGAGGGGCTGGGGGCTGACGACGCAGCGGGCGTAGCGGCGGCGCACCTCCTCGGGGTCGAGGGGGGCCGCGGCCGGGAGGTCGCGCTCCAACTCCCGCGCCAGCGCGGGGTCGAGGGGCAGACCGCTCTCGGCGGCGAGCCACTCGAGCTGCAGGGGGAGGTCGCGGGCGAGGTCCGCCCGCAGCTCCGCCAGGAGCGCGGCGCCGCGCTCGCTGGCGGGGCGGAGCAGCGCGACCGAGGGCTCGCCGCTGCGCGCGCTGCGCGTCAGGCCGAGCCGGACGAGCGAGTAGCCGAGCGAGCGCCGGAAGCGGAGCAGGCCCGGGGTCGCGCCGAAGAGGGTCCCGAACAGGTCGGGGGCGTAGCTGGCGTGCACGTGCTCGACCAGCGCCCGGGCCAGGCCGCGCCGGCGCAGCTCGGGGTGGGTCGCGATCCGCACGCTGCGGAGGAAGCTCAGCTCGCCGGCGGCGGGGCGGGCGCAGTGGACGACCAGGGTGTCGGGGAGGGCGTGCCCGCGGATCCGCCAGCGCCCCGCGGCGAGCTCGGCGCAGGTCTCGGCGCCGAGGCCGCCCTCGCGCGCGACGAGGGTCACGGCCCACACCTGGCCGTCGGCGGCGATCGCATGCACGGCCAGGTTGGGGGCGTCGAGCAGCCGCTGCAGGTCGCCGGGGGTCGTGCGGTAGTGGGCGTGAACGAGGAGCGCGAAGAGCCCGCGCAGGAGGGCCTCGTCGCGCGCGAGCTCGGCGCGCTCCAGCCGGCGCGGGGCGGGCGGACGGACCTCGACCCGCGGCGGCGGCGGGAGCTCGGCGTCCAAGGCGAGCAGGCGATAGACCCAGGCCTCGAGCGGGTCGCCCGCGCTCCAGCGGATCGGGGCGCGCAGCTCGAGGCGGGTCAGCGGGCGCTGCTCCTCGAGCCAACGCAGGAAGCGGAGCACGAAGCCCCGCCCCGTGCCCTCGTAGCCGTGGGTCGTGGTCGCGAAGGCCAGGCGCGCCCGCGGCTGGCGGCGGACCAGCTCGCGCAGGAGCGGGACCGGGAGCTGGGCCGCCTCGTCGACCAGGACCAGGTCGAGCCCGCTCGCCTCGCGCAGCAGCTCGTCGGCGGCCCGGTAGCGCACCCGCGGGTCTTCGGCGGGCGCGAAGCGGAGCAGCTCCGTCGCCGCGGCGGGGCTCGGCGCCGTGACCGCGACCCGCAGCGGGCGCTCCGCGAGCGCGCGGGTCAGGGCCAGCCCCAGGGCGCTCGACTTGCCGCGCCCGCGGTCGGCGAGCAGCGCGAAGGCGCGCGGAGCGGGGTCGAGGAAGCCCGCTGCCAGCTGCGCGACGACCTGGGCCTGCTCCTCGCTCCCGCGCGGGGTGAAGGGGACCGGCGGCAGCGGCTCCCGCGGCGGGTCGCCCCACTCGGGGAGCGCGGCCTCCAGGCGCTCCCAGAAGCGAGTCCCCGCCAGCTCGAGCGGGAAGCCCTCCAGCGCGAGGGGCTCCCAGCGCGGCGCGGAGCCGGGCGGCGGCAGCCGCAGCAAGAGCGCGCCGCCGCCGCGCACCAGCCCGTGGCAGCGCCCGAGCAGGTCGGCGTCCAGCCCGGCGTGGGCGTCGAGCGTGACCGCGGCGAAGCTCTGCCCGAGCAGGCGGCGGACGCGTCCCGGCGCGGTGCCCTCGCTCCCGACCTCGAGCACCTCGTCCAGGTCCTGGCACAGGCGCGCGGCGGCCGCCGCCGTCTCGGCGGGGGCGCCCCGCAGGACCACCAGCCGGCGCGGAGTCACGCGAGCTTGCGCCAGGCCACGAAGGCGAAGAAGCCGAGGGGCGCCAGCAAGGCGGCGATCGCCAGGGGGCCGTTCTTGGCCTGGCCCACGTGCCGCTCGCGGTTCAGCGCCAAGAGCGTCAGCGCCAGCAAGGGCAGGAAGAAGGCGCCGATCACCGCGTAGAGCTTCTGGATCGCCTTGAACTCGAGCAGGAGCCCCGCCAGGGGGACGAGGCTCAGGCCCCACAGGTAGGCGCGGTAGGGGCGGCCGCGCACGTCGACCGTGAAGGCCGCCGTGGCCAGGTCGCCGGCGCCCACGCCGGTCGCGGCGACCAGGGCCCCGGGCCCGATCACCGCCAGCGCGCGTCGCCAGCGGCTCGCCGGCTGTGCGCTCTCGTGCTCCGCTCCCTCGCCCACATCAGGCATGCTACGTCCGCACCCCGAGGAGGAGCCATGCCGCTCGTCGCCGTCACCACCTCTGCGCCGGCCCCAGACGCCGAGCCCACCCAGACCCTGCTGAGCCACCTCAGCGCGGCCCTCGCTGAGGGGACCGGCAAGCCCGAGTCCTACGTCATGACGAGCCTCCAGGCCGGAGTCTCCATGAGCTTCGGCGGCAGCTTCGAGCCGGCCTGCCTGGCGCAGGTCCACAGCGTCGGCACCCTGACCCCCGAGCAGACGAGCGCCCTCAGCGAGCGCCTGAACGCGATCCTGTGCGCGGGCCTGGGCGTCGACCCCGCCCGGGTCTACGTCGGGTTCAACGACGTCGAGCGCCACATGTGGGCCATGGCGGGGAAGACCTTCCAGCGGTGAGGAAGCTCGTTCGCCAGACCGTCGACCGCTACCTGCGCGCCTGGGCGACCCAGGACCGCGAGGGGGCCGAGGAGGAGCTGGCCCCCGACCTCGACTTCCGCAGCCCGCAGGATCGCTTCAGCGGCGCCGACGCCTTCCTGGCCGAGTGCTGGAAGTACGCCATGGGCCTGACCGACGTGAAGATCCTCGAGAGCGTCTACGACGAGTCGAGCGCCTTCCTGCTGCTGGAGTGGCACACCGCGCACGGGCCCTATTGCTCGGCCGAGTACTACGTCCTGCGCCAGGGGAAGATCTGCAAGATCCTGGTGACCAACAACGACCCCGACTTCAAGAACTGGTGCCGCTAAGTGAACCGCGCCCTCGCCTCGCTCCGCCCCTTCCTGTTCGCTGCGCTGCTCTTGGCGCCGGCGCTGGGCCTCGTGGCCTGCGCGAGCGACCCGGCCCCCGCCCCAGCCCCTGACCCGCTCCCGGAGGGCCCCGTGACGCCGCGCGTCTCCTATGCCGGTCGGATCTACCTCGACAACGTCGCTGGCGCGGGCGGGAGCCTCTCGCCGCGGCTGATCAAGACCCAGGCCGAGTACGAGCGCTTCGTGTCGGCGATCCCGCAGCGCAAGATCCAGAAGAAGCAGCCGGCCCCGCCCAGCGAGGACCCGCTCCTGGAGATGCCCAAGGTCGACTTCCCGCGCGAGGTCCTGATCGTGGCCCTGCGCGACTCGATGTACGTCCACCCCGAGCTGGGCCCGATCACGGCCAAGGACGGTGACCTCGAGGTGCAGGTCGTCTACCCGCCCCTGGGCGACACGGTCATGGCCGCCGCGATGCACGGCGTGGGCGTCTACGCGGCGGCCGTCGTGCCGGCCTGTTCGGGCGAGGTCCGCTTCGTCGAGGACGGCGAGCCGGGCCAGCGCGAGCCCGAGCCCTTCCCGCGCTGAGGCCAGCCGAGGAAGAGCAGCTGGGTCAGGGCGCAGAGGGTGCCCCAGCAGGCGAGGGGCCAGGGGACCGCGGTCCGGAGCGCGGGGAGCGCGGCGAGCTCCTCCGCCAGCCCGCGCGCCGAGCGCAGCTCCGACCAGCTGAGGACCTCGCGCCCCGCGAGGCCCAGCGCCGCCGCGAGCAGGGCGCTCGCGGGGGCCAGCCGCAGCAGGCGCAGCAGCTCGGCGCGCAGATCCAGGCGCGGAGCCCAGAGCGCCTCCTGCTGAACCATGAGCAAGGCCAGGGCCGAGTTGAGGGCGCTCAGCCAGCCGAACTCGTCCACGAAGTGCTGCCCGCGGGTCAGCACGCAGAGGACGAAGAACGCCAGCGCCAGCGCGAAGAGCGCCGAGGCGCAGCGGACCCGCCCCGGGCGCGAGACCGCCTCGCCGAAGAAGAGCACCACCAGCAGCGCCAGCGGCAGGGCCGCGCAGCTGAGCACCCAAGCGACGCCCCACAGGCAAGGCAAG
>CALDQK010000903.1 GCA_937911525.1 uncultured bacterium | reverse complement strand
CTCGAGAGCGCTGGCTCGAGGCCGAGATCGCAGATCTTGCTCCTTCCTCGTTTCTTGCTTTCCCTCGTCGAGCGCCACGTCGAGCCGCCTCCGCTGGGCAGACGGGCGAGGACGGGCAGGGGCACGAGGCGCCATGCCAGCCCTCGCTCAGGAGCTGGAGGAGCTCGCGCTCAAGAGGAGGCCAGCGCCGCGATCAGCGCGAGCAGCGCCAGGACCCCCAGCCCGAGGCCGACGAGCAGGCCCTTGCTCAGGCCCTTGCCCTGGGAGCTGCGCCGGCGCCCGGCCAGGAAGTCGTCGAGGGCCTCGGCCAGCTCGGCCCCGCTCTGGAATCGATTCGCGGGGTCCTTCTCCAGGCAACGCAGCACGATCTCCTCGAGCGCCTCAGGGATCTCGGGGCGGATCGTCGAGGGGGCGCGCGGCGGCTCGCGCACGATCTGGAACAGGAGCTGGGTCAGGGCCTTGGCCTGAAAGGGGACGCGACCGGTGAGGAGCTGGTAGAGGGTCGCGCCGAGCCCGTAGACGTCGGAGGCAGGGCCGATTCGGTCGGGCTCGCCGCGGGCCTGCTCGGGGGCCATGTAGCTGGGGGAGCCGAGCACGTCGCCGGCCGCGGTCAGGACGCGCGACTGGAGGTCGTCGCCGAGGACCTTGGCGAGGCCGAAGTCGGTCAGGCGGGGGCGGCCCGCCTCGTCCAGCAGGATGTTGGCCGGCTTGATGTCGCGGTGGAGCACGTCGAGCTCATGCGCGTAGTCCAGCGCGAGCGCCAGGTCGCGCGCCAGGGTCGCGGCCTCGCGCGGCGCGGCGGGTCCCCGCTCCTCGATGCGCTCCTGGAGCGAGCCGCCCTTGACGAGCTCCAGGGCCATGTAGTGCAGGCCTTCCGGCGTCTTGTTGTGCTCGATCACCCGCACGATGTTCTCGTGGCGGAGGCGGGCCACGGCGCGGGCCTCGCGGCGGAAGCGGGAAGCCGTGCGCTCGTCGGCCCCCTCCAGGAGGAGCTTCAGCGCCACGGGCTGCTGGTGGCGCGGGCTCTTGGCCAGGAACACGCGCCCCATGGCGCCGCGGCCGAGCTCGACCTCGAGCACGAAGTCCCCCACCCTCGAGCCGGGGCCGAGCTCGACCTCCTCCTCGCCTCCCTGGGCGGGGGGCGGGTCGCTTCCCTGGGCGGGGGGCTGAGCGGAGGGGGCCCCGCCGCCCCGGCTGGCCTGCTGGAAGACCTGCGAGAGCGCGGCGCGCTCCTGGGGGCCGAGGGCGGAGGCGAGGAGCACGAGCAGGCTGGGGGCGCTGGGGCCGAGCTGGCTCTGCATGGCCCGCGCCTGGTCCAGCTTGACTTGGTCGAAGAAGCCCCGCTGGAGTCCGGCCTGGATCACCGCTTGCTCGACCTGGGGGGAGTAGCCCTGACTCATGGCCCCTGAACATACGGGATCCGGCGAGAGACCCGGAGTACCACAGAGGTTGCACTGGTGGGCCAAGGAGGGCGTCCCCTGACAGGACCAATTCGTATAGTTCCGCCGGTGGATCCAACCCTCCTCTCCCTCGCCTTGCCCGCGCTCTCGCTCAGCTCGCTGGTCGCAGCCGGGGGGCTCTACGCCTTGACCCGTCGCTACACGGCGCGCGCCTGGCGAGAGCTGGCCCAGGCCGAGCAGGACTTCGCCCTCCGGCTGCGGGCGGCCCGGATCCGTCCGGCCCAGCGCGAGGAGAGCGATCCGGCCGTCGCCTGGCAGGGCTTCCGCAAGTTCCGCGTCACGCGCAAGGTGGTCGAGGACCAGAAGCGAGAGACGGCGAGCTTCTACCTGACCCCCCTCGACGGGCGCCGGCTCCCGCCCTATCCGCCGGGGGCCTACCTCAACCTGCGGGTCGAGATCCCCGAGGTCGGGACGGAGACGCGCAGCTACTCGATCTCGGGCGGCTTCACCCCCGAGTACTACCGCCTCTCGATCAAGCGCGTCCCCGGCTGGACCGACTCCAGCGGCAAGGAGATCCCGCCCGGGAAGGTGAGCAACTTCGTGCACGACCACGTGCACGAGGGCTCGGTCGTGGACGTCAGCGCGCCCAACCACTGCCCGCACTTCGTGCTGGACATGGAGAGCGACGCGCCGGTCGTGCTGCTCGGCGGCGGGGTCGGGATCACGCCCATGATCTGCATGTGGGAGGAGGTCGTCACCCGGCAGCCGACGCGCCCGGTGTGGCTCTTCTACGGCGTGCGCGGCTCGGCCGAGCTGATGGACGCCGCCGACGAGATCTCGGCGCTGCACTCCATGCTCCGCCAGGTCGGCGACGACCAGCGCCTCTGGCTCTGCTTCAGCCGGGTCAAGCCCGAGCTCGACGAGGCGGGCAAGGTGATCGGCCTCGCGGGCGGCGAGAGCGAGAACGACCTCCACCTCTGCGAGCAGTCGCGCCAGCAGCTCGTGGTCGGTCAGCAGCCGCGGGTCGTGCACCACTACGGCCGCGTGAGCATCAAGGACTGGATCTGGGACGTCCTGCCGCCGAACTTCCGCGACACGGCCCACTTCTACACCTGCGGCCCTGGCCCCTTCATGAAGGCGATCCGGGTCGACTGCCTGGCCAAGGGCGTGCCCGAGCGCCGGATCCACTTCGAGGAGTTCGGCGCCGACAGCCACGACGCCCTGACCGACGTGGTCGACACGGCCTGCGAGGTCGTGTTCTCGCGCGGCGGGCGGAGCAAGAGCGCGGCCTGGGAGGGCTGGCGGCGCGACCTCCAGCGCCTGGCCAAGGCGAACGAGATCTCGATCCGCGGCCACTGCGGCGTGGGGGCCTGCGGCGAGTGCGAGACCCCGATCCTCTCGGGGCGCGTCCAGCACACCCGCGACCCCCTGCCCTACGAGCCCAGCCCCGGCTGCTGCCTGCCCTGCGTGGCGGTGCCGCACCCCGACTGCGAGCGCCTGGAGCTGCAGGCGTGAGCGGAGTGGCCGAGCACTCCTTGACCCTCGCCTTCGGCGGCGGGGCGCTCCTGGGGAGCGTGGCCGTGTTCTTCGCGGTCGCGCGCTACTCCTGGCGCAGCGTGCGGCACGTGAAGGCCGAGCGCGCGCGCCGGCAGGGGCTCTACGAGCGGCAGCTCGCCGAGGTCGCCGAGCGGGAGCAAGAGGCCGCCTGCTCCTGGAGCGGCTACCGCAAGTTCCAGATCGTGGGTCGCGAGGCCGAGGACGATCGGGGCGCCATGGTCAGCCTCTACCTGACCCCCTTTCGCCACGGCGAAGAGGGGCAGCCCGAGCGCTTGCCGCGCTTCCGGCCGGGGCAATACGTGCAGATCCGGGCCGACATTCCCGGGCAGGCCAACCTGCTGACGCGCTGCTACTCGATCTCGCAGGCCTACGCGCCCGACACCTACCGGATCACCGTCGCGCGGGCCCCCGGCGGGGCGGACCCCGTCACGGGCGAGCGGCACCCCCCGGGCGTCGTGAGCAACTTCCTGTTCGAGGGCGGGCGGGTGCGGAGCGTGCTCGAGCTGACGGTGCCCCAGGGCGACTTCTGGGTGGACATGAGCCGCAGCGAGCCGGTGGTGCTGGTCGGCTGGGGGATCCACACCGCGCCCCTGCTGTGCATGTTCGAGGCGCTGGCGCGCGAGGGGCGGCGAGAGGTGTGGCTCTTCGTCGAGGTCGGCAGCGAGCCGGGCATGTTCCGCCACGCCCTCGCGCCGCTCAAGGAGCTGGCCCAGGCCAACCGGGACCAGCTCAACATCGTGATCTCGAGCTTCTTCGGGAGCGCGTCGGAGGAGGGGCCGCCCCTGCCGCAGGACCCCTTCAGCGAGCTGGGCGACCACGGCAACACGCTCCAGGTCCGCCAGAGCTTCGCCATGGGCGGGGTCAGCAACCGCGAGGGGCGGCAGGGCTTCACCTGGATCAAGCGCGCCCTGCCGGCGCACTACAAGGCGACGGCCTCCTTCTACGTCAGCGCGCCCGCGCTGGCCCTGCGCGAGGCCAAGCACGACCTCGAGGCGTGGGGCGTGCCCGAGGAGAGCGTGCACTTCGAGGTCTTCGACCGCGCCAGCCTGGACGCGATCAGCGAGGTCGAGGAGGACACCGGCAGCAGCCAGGTCAGCTTCGAGACCAGCGGCGTCGAGGCGGCCTGGGACCCGAGCGCGCGCACCCTGCTCGGCCTGGCAGCGGACCACAAGGTGCGGATCCCGAGCACCTGCAAGATCGGCAAGTGCGGCGAGTGCGAGGTCGCGCTCAGCAGCGGCAAGGTCCGCTACGTCAACGAGCCGGACTGGAAGGTCAAGCCCGGCCACTGCCTGCCCTGCGTGTGCGTGCCGGCCTCGAGCAACGTGGTGGTGCGCGCGTGAGCCTGCTCCAGTCGACTCGCGCCGCGACCAAGGAGGACTACCCCTTCGACCCGCGGCTGCAGGCCAGCTTCCAGCTCGCGGCCAAGGGGCTGAACGGGGCCGAGCGGGCCGAGATGACCCGGGCGCGCGTGCGCCTCTTGCTCTACCCCAAGCTGGCGGACGAGGTGCGCGAGCGGCTCGAGGCCGAGTGCGCCGAGCTCGAGGCCAAGGCGCTCTCGGCGCTGACGCCAGAGGAGCGGCAGCGGCTCGCGCAGGCCAGCGA
>CALDQK010000902.1 GCA_937911525.1 uncultured bacterium | reverse complement strand
ACGTCTGGACGCCCTCGCCTCACGAGCGTGTGGCCCGAGTTGTGTGAGATCGTCAAGCGGGCACGGGCACGAGGAGCGCTTCAATAGCCGAAGCGTGTGGGCGATAAGAACGCCACCGAGGCCGGCGTCTCCTCGTCGGTGGCCAGCGCCGCGAGGGCCTCTCCCAGGGCGCTGGCGAACTTGAACCCGTGCCCGCTCAGCCCCGCGGCGAACACGACCTCGCCCGCGTCGGGGTGGCGGCCGACGAGGAAGTTCTCGTCCGGGGTGTTGGTGTACATGCACACCGCGTGGCGCAGGCGCGCGCCCCCCACGCCGCGCAGGTGGCCGCTGAGGAAGGCTCGCAGGTCCGCCTCCTCGGCCGGTCGCAGCTCGCGGTCCAGCGCGAGGGGGTCGGCCACCTCGCTCCCGCCGTAGTGGCGCGCCGCCTTGGCCGCCCCTCCCTCGGCCGGGAAGCCGTAGTAGAAGCGCCCGTCGCCCAGCTCATAGAAGTAGACCGGGGCGCCTCCCGCGCGGGCCTGGAGCTCCTCCGCCTCGAACCAGAACAGCGCCTGACGGGTGACCCGCAGCGGGACCTTCAGGCCCGCGAGCAGGCCCGGAGCCCAGGCGCCGGGGGTCACGATCAGGCGCCGCGCGGCGAGGATCCCCGCGCTCGTCTCGACCTCGACGTGGTCGGGCCCGCGTCGCTGCCAGCCGGACACGACCGTGTCGGTCACGAGCTCGGCCCCCGCGGCCTGGGCCAGCTGCAGGTGCGCCGCGATGCAGTCCTCCACCCGCAGGAAGCCAGCCCGCTGCTCGAAGCGGGCCTCGGCGCCTTCGGGCAAGACGAAGCCGGGCCAGCGCGCGGCGAAGCTCGTCGCGTCGAAGCGCTCGAGGACCAGGTCGTGCTCGGCCGCGGCTTTGTCGAGGCCTGGCAGGAGCGCCCCCTGCGGCGGCCCGACCTGGAGCGCCCCGCACTCGACGTAGAGCTCCTGGCGGGTCGCCTGGGCGAGCTCCTCCCACAGGGCGTAGGCGCGGCGCAGGAGGGGGACGTAGTCGGGGTGCTCGAAGTAGGCGAGGCGGATCACCCGCGTGTCGCCGTGGCTGCTCCCCCAGTCGTGCGGCGGGGCGAAGCGATCGACCCCGCGGACGCTCAGACCCCGCCGGGCGAGGTGGTAGAGCGCGGCGCTGCCGACGCCCCCGGCGCCGACCACGAGCGCGTCGAGCACGCTACTGGGAGAAGTGCTGCCCGTAGAAGTGGGCGTAGTAGGTGACGTTGGTGATCAGGTTCGTGAGCTCGGCCTGATTGATCAGGTTCACGATCCGGGTGCAGACCACCACGATCTGGCCGCCCTTGTCCGCGAGCGCGCCGTGCGGGAGCTGGTAGTTGACCTGCAGGGCCTGGTCGGGCGGGACCTTGTCGGTCGGCGCGACCGGCGACCACATGCGCAGGGCGAGCTGACCGGTCGCGTCCTGGAACTCGTTGACGACCACGCTGACCTGGCTGCCGTCCTGCTGAGGGACGCCGAGCACCATTTCGCCCTTGTCCTGACCCAGGATCCAGCCGTTGCTCCGGCAGGTCTGCTCGAACAAGCTGTAGTAGGGACGGTCCTGCACGGGACACCTCCGCTCAACCGGGCTTGCGGCCCTTGTACTTCAGGAGCAGCTCCGAGAGCGCTTCTCGAAGCAGGACCGACTCCTTCACGCCGCGCCGCGCGGCGAGCTGCTTGAGCCGGTCCAGCTGTTCGCTGCTGTAGTAGCTGGACTTGAGCACCATACGCTCTTTGCTGGGCAAGCCAAGCCGATCTCCGCCCAGATCCTTGGCCCGCCAGAGGGCCCCCTGCGCCCGCCCGAGGAGCTCGGACGCGGTCCGCCCGTCCCGGCGCAGGCCCGCGAGGCCGACGCTCAGGCCCGGCTTGACGTCCCGCTTGCGCACGCCGCGGCCGACGCGGAAGGGCTTGGACAGGACCTCGACCCGGGCAGCGCCGACCCGCGTCAGCGCGTCCTCGAGCTCGACGTCCGCGAGGAGGGCCGCGAACAGGTCGCCGGCCAGCCGCCCGAGCGGGAGCTCGGGCAGCGACTCGCGCAGGCGCTCGCCGAGGTCGGCGAGCAGGGCGTCGGCGCGGTCCTCCTCGAGCTCTTCGCCGAGCCGGGCGAAGCCGTCGACGTCGATCAGACCGATCGCGAGCGGCCGTCCCGCCGTGAGGGCTGCGTGGATCGCCGCCTCGAAGCGCTCGAGCCACACCTCTCGCCGGAGGACGCCCGTGAGCGGGTCGAGGCTCGGGTCGAGCTCCTCGCCCTTCCCGGCGCCCTTCCCAGCGGCCGAGCCGGAGCTCTTGCTGGTCCGCTTGCGCTTGGTAGAGCGCTTGCGCGTGGTATTGCGCTTCTTGGTGGGAGACTTCTTCGCCACGCCCGCACCCTAACGCACGGGTAGGACTGGAATTCGGGGAAAGACGACGGGCGGGCGGGCGGTGCGCGAAGACGATGACCTGCCATCGTCCTTCGCTCGGCGTGGCCGGGCGAAGTTCGGTCGCCCGTTCGGCGGGAGCCCGCTTGACTGAGCGTGTTCGGGCGCCCCGCTCTGTCGGAGGGTGGGGCTATCCTCGGCGATTGCTCTGATGGGAACCCGACGCCTCATCTCCAGCCCGGTCGGCCCTGGCTCGACCCTCCCCTCCCTCGACGCGGCCGAAGCGGCGGCCCGCGCGGGGCGGCGCGTGCTCCTGGTCCTGCCCGACCGCAGCGCGCGAGCGCGAGCCCGCCGGGAGCTCGCCTGCCGCCTCTCTCGCGGGCCCGCACCGGTCCTGTTCGACCCCCGCTCGATCTCGAGCCTGAGCGGCTTGGCGCGACGGATCCTCCGCCAGGAGGCGCCGCGGCTCGCCAGCGCCCGCGAGCGCGACGCCTTCCTGGCGCACGCCCTGGCAGAGCTCCCTGGCCCCGACGCCGGACTGGCGCTGCGCTACCGAGGCTTCCGGCGCGGGCTGCTGGGGGTCTTCAGCGAGCTCGAGTCCAACGGGCTGGGGGAGCGAGACCTGGCTCGCCGACTGCGCTGGGCCCGCCTCGACCCGCAGCGCGCAGGGCGGCTGCACTCGGCCTACGAGGGCTACCGCCAGCGCCTGCGCGGGGGAGGACAGCCGGGGCGCCGCCGCCGCGGGCCCCTCCTGGCCACCGAGAGCGACCTCCTCCGCCAGGCGACGCGCAAGCTCAAGGCCTGGGAGCAGGCCGAAGGCGCGGGTCGGATCCTGCCCCAGGTCCTCCTCTGCGACGGCTTCAACGACCTCAGCCCCTGCCAGCGTGAGTTCCTCGGCGCCCTCGCGCTCCAGGTCGAAGAGGTCGAGCTGCGCTGGCCCGCGGGAGACCTGGAGGCCCTGGCCTACGCCTGGCCAGACGCGGCCCGCGAGGCCCTCCTCGAGCAAGGCTTCAGCGAAGAGCGCCGCGAGCCCGAGCCTGACTCGCGCCCGACCGCCCTGCGCCGGCTCGCGAGCGAGCTCTATCAGCCGACCAGCGACCCGCTCCCGCCCGAGCAGTGCGAGGGCCTCAGGATCGTGCGCGCGGCCTCGCGCGAAGACGAGGCCGACGTGGCCCTGGCCCAGGCTCGCGCCTGGCGACGGGGAGAGCCGGCTCCCGGCGAGCGGGCGCGTCGCTGGAGCGACGTCCTGATCGTCG
>CALDQK010000901.1 GCA_937911525.1 uncultured bacterium | reverse complement strand
GCAGGTCGAGGGCGGCCTCGCTGCCGAGGGGGCGGTCGCCCGCGGCGTTGCCGGCGACGAACAGCGCGGGCCGCTGGCTCGGCGGCAGGGCGCCCGGTCCCGCGACCTGCAGCGCGATCAGGGGACGACCGCCGGCGCTCTCGCCGTAGCGCTGCAGCTCGGCGGCGTCGTGGGCCTGGGCCCAGGCCTGGAGCTGCGCGTGGACCGCGCTCGTGACGCGGGCCACGAAGGGATCGGTCTCATGGGCCTCGGCGGAGGCGTGCAGGCCGAGGACGAGGGGCACGAGCAGCGCGCCAGCGAGCGCGCGCAGGGAGGGACGCATGTCGGCTCCTTTGGAAGGGCGCCAGTTTGCCCGCTGCGCCGGCCGAGCGGGGCGCCCGCGCGGCTGCGGGCCAAGACGTGACGCCTCCGACACACTTCTTGCCGAGCGCCGACTTCTCCTAGGATCGCGGTGTGCGCGCTGCGGCCCTGGCTCTGATCGGCGTCCTGTTGGCTCCCGCCCTGGCGGGCGCCCAGGAGGAGGCGCGCCCCGCGCCCAAGCGCTCCTTCAAGCTCAACAAGCACGAGACCCCCGCGCGGGTCCGCTTCTCGGTCAAGAACCTCGAGCCCTTCCCGATCACGGTCACGATCGAGATCAAGCAGCTGGAGAACCTGAAGCCCGACCAGGCGCTCCCGGTCAGCCGCGTGATCCCGCCGGGGCGCAACCTGCGGGTGCTGGTCTTGAAGCGGATCGACCCCGAGCGCGCCTGGGCCTACGGCGACGCGCGGGCCTGGCACCAGATCGGCTCGATCGCGGCCAAGCACGACCCCAAGGCCGTCTATCGACTCCCCTTCCCGGCCGACCAGGCGATCCGAGTCAGCCAGGGCGCCCTCGGCAAGGCCAGCCACCAGGGCAAGCACGCCTACGACTTCGCGATCCCCGCCGGTCAGCCGATCCTGGCCTGCCGCGCCGGGCGCGTGGTGCAGGTGGTCCAGCGCTTCAAGAAGGGCGGCGACGACAAGGCGCTCGAGACCAAGGGCAACCGCGTCGCGGTCCTGCACGCCGACGGGAGCTTCGGGATCTACGGCCACCTCCAGCACGAGGGCGCGCTGGTGGAGCTAGGCCAGGAGGTGAAGGCGGGCGAGCCGATCGGCCGCTGCGGCGCGACGGGCTACGCCAAGGCGCCCCACCTCCACTTCGAGGTCCGCCTCGCCCAGCGCGGCCGCCGCGACGCGGCCACGATCCCGGTCCGCTTCGCCACGAAGCGCGGCGTGGTCGAGCTCCAGGGGCGCGAGCGCTATCGCCATCCGCTCGAGCCGCGGCCACGGGACTGAGATTCGTCTCCTCGACGGGCAGATGTTGCCCCTTCGTCGCACCGTCTCATGAGACGTGCGGCCTGCTGGTCCGAGCGGGCTGGACTTGCAGGCTGGGCCCAAGAGCGCTCGAGCAAAGGAGCGCACCCTTGGGAGAGCTCGATCCGATCGCCAAGACCCTGCTGCGAGAGGCGCCAGCCGACTTCGCGCGCCTCGCCCTTGGGCGCGACGTCCGAATTCGTGCCGTTCAGTCAGTCGCTGGTGACTTGCAGACGCTGAAGCGGCGCGCGGATCGTCTGTTGCGTATCGAACTCGAAGGAGAGGCCGAGCCGTATTGGGTCCACTACGAGGTCCAAGCGAGCTGGAAGGCCGACGTCCCGCGGCGCGTGTTCGACTACTGGAGTCTGATTTCGCGCCAGTTTCAGCGCACGAAGTCTGTGGTCCTGTGCCTGCAGCAGGGGAACAAGCAAGGGACTCCACGGGACCACTACGAGGTATCGGTTCTTGGGCGGCGCGTACTCCGGTTCGACTTCGAGGTGCTCTGCGCATGGCGAGACCTGGACGCGAATCAGATTCTCGAGGAGGGGGTGATCGGCTTGATCCCGCTGCTTCCCTTCTGCGCGGGCTGTCGGGAAGAGTCCGTCGAGCGAGGTCTTCGCGCGCTGGCGCGAGTAGTGAGCGAAGGCCGCAAGCGTGAGCTGCGAATCGCTCTGGCTGCAAGCGCGAATCGGGTCTTCCCCGACGGCAACTGGCTTGCCAAGATCACAAAGGAGGAACTCATGGAGTCCACGACTTGGCGCGACCTCATGGCGGAGGCGACCGAGAAGGCGAAGGCCGAAGGCGAGCTTGCCGGTTGGCGCAGCGCACTCACGAGCCAGATCGCCGAGCGCCTCCCAGCAGAGGGTCTCAGCATTGTCCCTTTGCTCGAGCTAGCTGACCCGGAGTCCCTACGACAGGCAGCCCGACTGGTCGCTCAGCTTCGCTCTGACGCAGAGCTGGTAGCTGCCCTCCGCGAGGTTTTGGGCAAGCCCCAAGCGGAGCACCCGCCCTCCTAGCCCTCCGGGCGCAGCTCCTGGAAGCGCTGGCGCAGGGCCAAGCGGCTGGCCTCGGCCAGGTAGCTCTGGCGCCACTCCTCGCTCAGGGGGCTCGTGATCTGGCGCAGGATCGAGAGGGCCGAGATTACGTCGTCGAGCTCGCCCTCGGCCCAGCCGCGGGCGCGGCGCAGGCGGGAGCGCTCCCAGGCCAGGCGCCAGCCGAGCTCGACCAGGCCGCGCTCTTCGGCTTCGCTGAGCGACTCGCTCAGGCGCTCCTCGGCCGCGCGGCGGTCGGCGGCGTCGTCCCGCGCCAGGGCCAGGCCCGCCTGGGCCAGGTCGGCGCGCAGGACGTGGGTCAGGCTCTTGGCGCTCTCGGGCGAGGCCGCGAAGCGCTCCAGCGCGGCCTGCGCCTCGGCGGGGTCCTGGCGGGCCAGGGACAGCTCGGCCGCGAAGAGGGCCTGCTCGGCCTGCTGGGGCACGTTGCCCAGCTCGCTCACGAGCCTCGCGGCCTGAGCGAAGCGAGCCTGGGCCGCGTCGAGGTCCCTGCGCGTCAGCTCTCCTTCGGCCTCGGCCAGGAACGCCTGGGCCTCGACCCAGCGGGTGCCCAGCTCACGCGCCACGGCCCCAGCCGCCTGCGCGGCGGCGATGGCCTGCTCTCCCTGGCCGACCTGGGCGCGCAGGCGCGCCTGGCTGAGGCCGACCAGGGCCTCGCCCACCCGGCAGCCGGTCGCGGCGAAGAGCTGGGCGGCGCGGGCGTAGCGCTCGCGCGCCTCCTCCAGGCGGCCGCGGGCGCGGCGGAGGTGCGCCAGGTTCAGGAGCGCGTAGGCCGCGCCGTCGAGGTCGCCGGCCTCCTCGAGCAGGCGCGAGCGCCGCAGGTGGAGCTGGAGCAGCTCGTCGGCCCGGTCGGCGCGCTCGAAGGCCGCCTCCACGATCGAGCGCGGGACCTGCGCCCCGGCGGCGTCGCCGAGGAGGGGGACCTTGCCGCGCTTGAGGGCGCGGCGCAGGGTCGCGGTGACCTGGCTCGGCGGCGGGTCCTGCTGGCGCGTGCGGGGCGGCGTGCTCTGGCGGGCCTCGAGCCCGCGCTGCAGGTAGGCGGTGGCCTGCTTGCCTTGGCCCAGGAAGTGGCAGGCGTGATAGAGCGTGTCCTGGACCTGGACGACCTCGGCGCGCAGCCGGACGAGGTCGTCGTGGGCGAGGAGCGCGCGGGCCTCGGCCGAGACGGTCTCGCTGGCCTCGGTCTCGCGCGCCACCCCCGCCTCGCGGCCGGGCAGGAGCCCCTCGAGCGCCGCCAAGGCAGCCTCGCCCTCGCGCTGGGCCGCGGCGTAGTCGCCGCGCCAGAGGAGGACGCTCGCCCGCTCGGCCTGGCAGCGAGCGGCCTCGAGCTGGGCGCTTCGATCGACCTCGTGCTGGGCGCCTCGCTCGAGCTCCAGCTCCTCGCGCGCCTGCTCCTCGGCGCGCTCGAGGTCGGCGAGGGCCTGGACGAAGTCGCCCGCGTCCTTGCGCAGGCGGGCTCGCAGCCGCAGCCCGCTCGGCGAGCGGACGAGGGGGCCGTCGAGCGGAGCCAGCAGCTCCAGCGCGCGCGGGCGCTGGCCGGTCGCCGCCAAGGCCGCCGCCAGCGAGAGGGTCAGCGGGAGGTGCACGTCGGGCTTGCTCTGGCCCTCCTCCTCCAGGCGCGCCAGCAGCGCCAGCGCTCGCTCGTAGAGCCCGCGCGCCCGCAGGTGGTCCTCCTCGCGCGCGGCGGCGTCCGCGGCGCGGCGGGCGTGCTCGAAGGCCTCGCCCCACACCTCGGCGCGCTCGGCGTGCCAGAGCAGCTCCTCCGAGCGGTCGCGCTGGCCCTCGCGCCCGGGCGGCTCGCTGGCCGCCGGCAGGGTCGCGGGGTGGCGGCTCTCGATCAGGCGCAGGGCGCGCGCGTGCAGCGCCTGGCGCCGCTCGGCCGAGATCGTGGCCGCGACCGCGCGACGCAGGGGCGCGTGGTCGAGGGCCAGGGGGCCTTGGATCGGCCCCAGGGGGCGGACGAAGCCGCCGCGCAGCAGCTCGGCCAGGGCGTCGCGCGCTCGGGCCGCGGGCAGCTCCGCCACCGCCGCCGCGAAGCGCAGGGTCGCGGCCTCGGCGCTGGTGGCGAGGCCAGCCAGGAGCGCGCGGGCGTCCTCACCCAGGCGCGCGACGCGGCCGGCGGTCAGCTCTCCCAGGCTGGCCGAGGGCAGGACCCGCTCGGCGTCTTCGGGGCGCGGGCAGAGGACCCCCAGGGCGTCGACCAGGCCGCCGCCCTCGAGCAGGTCCGCCACCGCTTGCTCGAGGTGGCCGGGGTTGCCGCCGGTCGCCTCCCACAGCCGCTCGGTCAGGACGGGCGGGACCGGCTCTCCGTAGCGCCCGACCAGCGAGCCGACCAGCGCCTCCGCGCCGGGGTGGGTCAGGTTGGCCAGCTCGCGCAGCGAGACCGCGCCCTCCTCGCTCAGGTGCAGGGAGGCGGTCTCGCGCGTCGCGACGACCACGAGCAAGGGCAAGGACTCGGCGAGCAGCTCGCGCACGACCGCGGCGCTGGTCAGGTCGAGCCCCTCCAGCTCGTCGACGAGGAGCGCGCAGGGCTCTCGCTCGGCGTTGCGCCGCAGGACCTCGAGCAGGGCGCTGACTCGCCGCACCAGCGCCGGCAGCTGGCCGCTCGCGTCCCGCGGCTCGAGCTGAATCCGCTCCTGGGAGCCGGCGTGCCGCCGCTCGAAGCCCTCCAGCGCGGCGAGGATCGCCTCGCTCTGCCCGCGGACCGGGCGCACGTGCTGGACGGCCAGGCCGGCCAGCGAGAGCTCGCCGCCGAGCTCGTCGAGGAGGCGCGTCTTGCCGATCCCCTCCTCGCCGATCAGCGCGAAGGTCGCTCCCCCGCGCCCCTCGCGCAGGTCGGCCGCCGCCGCGAGCACCGCGCGCTGCTCGCTCTCGCGCTCGGTCAGGGCGCCGCGCAGGGAGTAGGACTGGCGGGTGGCCTGGGTCTCGAGGGGCAGCTCGCGCCCGAGCGAGCTGGCCAGCGCGCGCAGGGCCTCGTGGGCGTCCTCGTAGCGCTCGCCGGGACGCTTGGCGAGCAGGCAGCGGACCCACTCCTCGAGCTCCTCGGGCACGTCCTTCACGCCGCGCGCCTCGAAGAGCAGGGGCGAGCGCTGGGCGTGCCCGCGCAGGACGTCCATGGGCGAGCCGGCCTCGGCGAAGGGCGCCTTGCCGCAGAGGGCCTCGTAGGCGACGGCGCCGAGCGAGTAGAGGTCGGCGCGCGCGTCGACCTCGCGTCCGCGCACGACCTCGGGCGCCATGTAGGCGATCGTGCCGCGCATCGTCCCGTCGTGGGGCACGTGACGCAGGCGCGAGAGGTGGAGGTCGATCAGCTTGACCTGCGGCCCCGCGCGCCCCTCGACCACGAGCAGGTTCTGGGGCTTGAGGTCCATGTGGATCAGCCCGCGCTGGTGCAGGTAGGCGAGCGAGCGGAGCGACTGCGCCAGGAGCTCGACGGTGGCCTCCCAGCCCAGGCGCCGTCCGGCCTTGACCAGGGTCTCGCCCTCGACGAGGTCGAGCACGAAGAAGGGCACCCCGTCGGCGGCGTCGAAGCGGTGCGCGGCGACGACGTGCGGGTGGCGCAGGCGGACGAGCTGACGGAACTCGTGCTCGAGGTAGGCCCGCGAGGCGGGGCTGAGCCGGTCGCGGCGGACGGCCTTGAGCGCGAGCGCGCCCAGCTGCGGCGCGTGTCGGTCGCGGATCTTGAACACCCGCCCCAGGGAGCCCCAGCCCAGCTCGGACTCGACCGCGTAGCGCCCGAGGAGCTCCCGCCCCAGCCAGGGGTCGTCCTCGGCGGGCGCGCTGAGGCGACCGTCGTCGATGAGGACGCGCTCGGATCTGTCGTCGGAGCTCATGCGGGGGCCAGAATTGAGGAATGAGGAATTTGATTGAGGAACCGAAATCGGGAGGACAGGCCGAGGCGAGTCGTGCAGGAGCCTCGAGGCTCATGCAGGCCTGTCCGAGCGCATTTCATGTCGCCGCAGGCGACGAGGCCCGCGAAGCGGGCCACCGAGAATCGGGAGGACAGGCCGAGGCGAGTCGTGCAGGAGCCTCGAGGCTCATGCAGG
>CALDQK010000900.1 GCA_937911525.1 uncultured bacterium | reverse complement strand
CCGCGATCGGGAAAGGACATGTTGAGCGCCGGATATTCCTCCGGCCGGTCCCCCGAAGCCACCCCGAGAAGGAGCCGCCCGCCGAGGGAGGGGACAAGCCGGCGATCGTGTTCGGCGCGAGCAAGCCCCCCAGCGGAGAGCTCTCCCGCAGCGGGCAGGCGGCGCCTCCCGCTGCGAGCAAGGAGGGCGCGCCCAAGCCTGGCAGCGGGGCCGCGAAGCGGGCCGCGAGCGCGCCCGACCCCAAGGCGGGGGCCACCGCGCCCGCGCCGGCGAGGCCTGCGCCCCAGCCGGCGCAGGCGGCCCTTCCCCCCCGGCCCGCCCCGCGACCGGCTCCCGGACCAGCGCGCCCCGGGCCCGGCAAGCCACCGACCGCCAGGCAGTGAGCGCGAGGACCTGAGTGGGGGCGCGGCCAGACACGCGCAGCGGGCTGTGGGGCGCCCTGGATCGCTACCCCTTCACGATCGGGGTCGCCTGCGCCTTGGTGCTGCTCTTCCTCTTCGCGGGCTTTCGCAGCGGCGGCTGGCCGATCCACCCCGACTTGCGCCTGGCCCTGGGGGCCAACAGCTCGGACCTGGTCCTGCGTGAGCCCTGGCGCCTGCTGACCAGCGCCTTCCTCCACTACGAGCCGCTGCACCTGGTGCTGAACCTGCTCGTGCTCGTCTACTGGGGGCGCCTGGCCGAGATCCACTACGGCTCGAGTCGGCTCTTCGTGCTCTACATGGTCTGCGCCCTGGCGGGCAGCGTGCTCTCGACCCTGTGGCAAGAGCTGCTGGTCTGGGCCGGAATGGCGCAGGGCTCCGTCGCCTCCGTGGGGGCCTCGGGCGCCATGTTCGGCTTGCTCTTCCTGCTGCTGATCACCGCTCAGCGCGCGCCGGCGCGGCTGGGGACCCTGCTGATGCCGCTCCGCGCCTGGATCGGCATGGCGTTCATCATCGCCTTCCTCGTGGTCGGGCCCATAGACCACGCCAACCACCTCGGCGGCGCGCTGACGGGGGCCGGCCTGGCGCTGCTCTTCGAGCCGCGGCCGGGCGAAGACCTGGCCCCCGCCTGGGGGGCTTGGGCCCTCGCGATGGCGCTCGGCCTGCTGGCGAGCTTCGCGCGGATCATGTGGGCCCTGCGCGGACTGGAGCTCTGAGATGCCTAGCCTTCCAAGTGAGCTGAGCCCGCGGGCCTTCGTCGCGGGCGCGACGGGCTACACGGGTCGCGCCGTGGTCGAGGTCCTGCGCTCGCGGGGAGTCGAGACCGTGGCCCACGTGCGCCCCGGCTCCAGCCGGCGAGACGAGTGGCGAGCGCGCTTCGAGGCGCTGGGCGCGGCCGTGGACCTCTCGCCCTGGGAGCTCGAGCCGCTGCGCGAGTCGCTCGAGCGACTCGGGCCGACCCTCGTGTTCTCGCTCCTGGGGACGACGGCCAAGCGCGCCCGCGGCGAAGGGATGCAAGCCGAGGAGGCCTACGAGAAGGTCGACTACGGGCTGAGCAAGCTGCTCCTCGACGCGTGCCTCGGCCTGGTGCCCCTGCCGCGCTTCGTCTACCTCTCCTCCCTGGGCGCCGACGGGTCCCTGCGCAACCCCTACCTCGAGGCGCGGGCGCGCATGGAGGCCGACCTGCGCCGCAGCGGGCTGCCCTTCGTGATCGCGCGCCCTTCGTTCATCACCGGCCCGGATCGCGACGAGGAGCGCCCCCTCGAGCAGATCGGGGCGAAGGTCGGCGACGCCTTGCTCGGCGTGGCCGGGGTGCTCGGAGCGCGCCGGCTGCGCGATCGCTACGCCTCGACCGACGCCAGCGGGCTCGCGCGGGCGCTGGTGCGGCTCGGGCTCGAGTCGAGCGAGGCCCAGGTGGTCGCCGAGGGCAGCGACTTGCGCTAGCCGAGGCGGTAACCTGGCGCGGATCGAGGGGGACCCCGTGTACGTCCGCGCCGGCGACTATCTAGACTTCCTCAAGAGCACCTGGCGGCGCCAGCTCGCGATCCTCGTGATCGCGGTCGTGATGACGGCCCTCGAGCTCCACGTGCTGCGCGGGAGGCTCTCCCTCCCGCCCCTCGTGGTCTCGGTCCTGGGCACGGCGCTGGCCTTCTTCATCGGCTTCCTCAACAACCAGGCCTACGACCGCTGGTGGGAGGCCCGCAAGATCTGGGGAGCCTTCGTCAACGACTCGCGCAACTTCGCGCTCATGGTCCAGGCCTACTTCGAGCCGCCCGAGTCGACCGACTCAGCGCCTGACCAGCGGGAGGCGGTCGTCCAGCTCCAGCAGCGCCTGGTCCAGCTACACATCGCCTTCTTGAAGGCGACCGTGCTCCGTCTGCGAGGCCGGGGCGAGCCCTTCACCCCGCACCTGAGCGAGGAGGAGCGGATCACGGTCAAGTCCCACGGCAGCGCCCCGGTCGCGATCGCGCTCTTGCAGCGAGAGGGGCTCGCCGAGGCCGCGCGACGCGGCTACGTCGACCCCTTTCGGCTGACGATGATCAACCGGATGCTCGACAACTTCATGGACGACCTGGGCAAGGCGGAGCGGATCAAGACGACCGTGTTTCCGCTCGGGCACGTCTACTTGACCCAGGCCTCGCTGTGGCTGTTCGTGATCCTGCTCCCCGCGACCCTGGCGGCGCTCGTCGGCTACTGGGCGATCCTCTTCACCTGGGTGCTGGGCTTCCTCTACGTGCTGACCTTCAACGCGGGCCAGGCCATCGTGGATCCCTTCGAGGATCGGCCTTCGGACACCCCGATCGCGACGATCACGCGCACGATCGAGATCAACATGCTCGACGTGGTGGGCGACGCGCACGGCCTCGACGCGCTGGCGACCTTCGACGGCGGCCACAAGATGTAGCCGCCGGAGGCCGGCCTACTTGGCCTGGCTGAGCTGGTGCCAGTTTTCGGTGGCCCGCTGCGCGGGCCTCGTCGCCTGCGGCGACATGAAATGCGCTCGGACAGGCCTGCACGAGCCTCGACGCTCATGCACGACTCGCCCCGGCCTGTCCTCCCGATTTCCGTCAGGGTCGCAGAAGGTCGCCACGAGCTTGGGTCCGACGTCGAAGATCGTCCGCTCGCGGTCGGGGTAGAAGCTGACCCCCTTCCCCGCCAGGTCGTCGACGGCGGCCTCGATGTCGTCGACCCGGAAGCTGAGCATCACGGCTTGCTTCTCGACCACCGAGCGCGGGTAGCTCGTGACGTCGATCCCGAGCCGCGAGCCCTCCTCGCCCACGTCGAGCTCGCGCCAGCCCGGGAAGCTCGCCTTGGTCGGGATCCCGAGGGTGTCGGCGAACCAGGTCGCGAGCTCGTCACCGTGGGGCGAGTGGAGATAGACGACGTCGACTCCGCGAATCACCGGGGCGCTGCCAGCGCGACCGCGCGGGCGCGCTGGCGCTCGACGACCTCGCGGGCCGACTCCTCGACCGCGATCCGGAGCACCTCGAGGTAGGTCTCCTGGCGCTGCTCGCTCCAGCTGCGCATGTGAATGAAGCCGCCTAGCTGGCCGCGCGCGGCCTGCGTTCTGATCACCTGATACATGACGTTGTTGCAGATGTAGCGCCCCGGCCCGCCGCCGCCGGGGATCGCGCGCAGCCCGGCGGCCTGAACCGCCGACACGATTCGATCCACGGGCAGGAGCGACTCGAGCTGCTCGGGACCGCCCGGAACGATCTCGGCGCCGTTGTAGGAGACGCCCGCGTTGTCGGGGTAGCGCGAGAGCCAGGCCCGGTCCTCGTCGCTCCACTCGTTCATGGGCTCGCTCGGGGGCCAGCTCGGGGGGATCTGGAAGGGTCCCACGTCCTGGTCGCCGCCGTAGCTGTAGCCGTCCTTCATCATGTTGCTGCACA
>CALDQK010000899.1 GCA_937911525.1 uncultured bacterium | reverse complement strand
CCGCGCCCGCTTGGGCCTCGAGGCGGAGCAGGCGCGCTCGCTCGCTCTCCTGGGCGCTCCAGCCCTCGGGAGCGCAGAGGCGGCGCCAGACCTGGGCCAGGGCCTCGGCGGGGCGGTCCAAGGCCTCGAGCGCGCTGGCGCGGGTCAGGGCGTAGGCCGTGCTTCGGGGCGGGGCGAGCGCTTCGCGCTGGTCGAGGAGGGGGAGCAGGCGCTCCCAAGCGCGCGCCTCGCTCAGGAGGCGCTGGCGAGCGCCCAGGGCGTCCTGCGCCTCGGGGTCCTGGTAGCCCTTCGCCAGCGCAGCCAAGGCCGCGTCGAGCTCGCCCAGGTGGACGAGCAGCTCGGCGCGCCGCTGGTGACGCTGGCGGTCCTCCCACTGCTGCGCCGCCTGGACCTGCTCCAAGGCGGCGGCCGCCTCGCGCAGGCGGCCGGCCCGCTGGTGCGCGTTGGCCAGTAGCTCGTGGACGCCGGGCGCCTTCTGGGGCGTCTTGGCGAGGGCCTCGAGGTGGGCCTGCAGCGCGTCGCGCTCGCCGAGCTCGGCCAGGACCCGCGCCAGGGTCATGGCCGCCTTGGCGTCGTTGGCGTCGGCCGCGAGGCGCTCCTCGAGCTGGCGGCGGTAGAGGGCGAGCGTCCCCCCCCGGCGGTGGAGGTCCAGGATCGCGCTCTTGACCTGGCCCAGGGGGTTGCGCCAGGCGCGCTCGTTGCCGAGGGCCAGGGTCCGCGCCCGCTCGAGCGTCTCGAGGGCCTTGGGCGACTGGCCGGAGCGCTCCTGCCACTCGGCCTGCCAGCCGAGCAGCTCGGGCGTCGGCTTGCCGCCCTCGGCCAGGTAGGCCTCCAGCGCCGCGATCGCCTCGGGCCAGCGCTCGAGGCGCGCCAGCAGGCGGGCGAAGGTCAGCCGGGTCTGCTTGCGCTGCGGATCGACGACCTCGCGCAGGGCGGCGAGGCCCTCCTGCTCCCGGTCGAGGCGGAGCAGGAGCTCGCCGCGGATCGCGTGCAGCAGGTCGCGCTCGCTCAAGGAGCCGTAGCGGGTGCCGACCTGGTCGGTGCCGAGCACGCCGCTGCGCTGGAGCGCCTCGGCGCGCTCGAGGGCCGCGGCCCAGTCGCGCCGCGCCAGGGCCAGGTGCAGGTAGAGGGGCACGGCCCAGCGGGTGGCCTCGACGTCCTCTTCGAGGGCCGCGGCGAGGGAGGCCTCCGCCGCGGGGAGGTCGCGCGCCTCGAGGTGGATCAGGCCCTGGTAGAGCCGGCGCACGCCCGGGGCGGCCTTCCCGGCGGAGCCCAGGAGCGCCTCGCGCTGCGCCGGCAGCAGGGCGGACTCGTCGAGACTCGAGAGCAGCTCGAGGTAGGTGTCGTAGCGCTTGCCGCGCGTGCCGGCCTCTTCGAGTTGGCGGTCGACCAGCTGCCACACCCGCGCTCCGTCCCCGGCTCGGATCGCGTAGCCCATCAGGTTGCGCTCGATCCGGTCGCGGGCCCAGTTGCCCGGCGGCGCCTTCTTCAGCGCCGCCTCGAGCAGCTCCTGGGCGCGCTTCAGGTCGCCGCGCTCGGCGTGCCAGTTGGCGGCCGAGTAGTTGGGCGGGGAGCCCGCCGCCTTCTCGGCCTCGGCCAGGGCGCGCCGGACCGGCTCGCCCAGCTCCTGGCCCGGGGGCGGCGCGAGCAGGTTGGCCACGCGCAGCCACTCGGTCAGGCGGGCCTCGCCCTTGGCGCGCTTGGCCGCGCGCTCGAACTCGGCGGCCAGGGCCTCGTCGCGGCCCGTGATCGTGAGCGCGCGCCGATAGAGGTCGCGCGCTTCGTCGAGGTGCGGGGCCAGGCGGACCAGCTCCTCGGCCGCCGGGAGGGCCGCGGCGAAGTCTCGCTCCTGGAGCAGGCGGCGCACGAGGCGCACGCGCGGCTTGGCTTGACGGGGCTGGGCGCGGACGGCGGCCTCGAGCTGGGCCACGCTCGGGCGCTCGTCGCGCTCGAGCTGGCGGGCGATCCGCTCGAGCAGCTCGTCGACCTCCTCGCGGATCCAGTTGCTGGCCGAGCTCTGGCTGCGCACCTTGCGCAGGATCTGACGGGCCGCGCGCAGGTCCTTGCCGGCCACGAGCGAGCGGGCCACGTCCAGCCCGAGGTAGGCGTTCTTGGGGTTGGCGGTCCAGAGCAGGCGCAGGACCGGCAGCCCGGCGGGGCCGAACTTGAAGTCGCGGACCAGGGCGCTGAGGGAGTAGCCCAGCCAGCGGAAGCTGCGCGCGTCCTCGCGCGCGATCTGGCGCAGGGCGCTCGCGGCCTGGGCGAGCATCCGCCGGCCCAGGTAGACCTTCAGGATCGCGCCGTACTCCGGCGCGGGGCTGAGCGGGTCGGAGCCGCCCACGTAGCGGAGGTTGTTGAGGGCCCAGTGCTGCTGGCCGGCCTCGAGGCCGTCGGGCGGGAGCGGGGCGAGCTCGCGCCCGGGCGGCTCGGGCTGAGCCGGCGGGCGCTGGCGCTGGGCGCGCTTGCGCTCGACGGCGCGCCGGTAGACGGCGACGGCGTCGTCGACCCGGTCGGCGCGCAGGTAGAGGTTCGCCAGGGCGCCGTAGAGCTCCCAGGCGTCGGGGAGCCGCTCCAGGAGCTGATCGTAGGCCTCGCTCGCGCCCGCCCAGTCCTTGCTGAACTGGCGCACCTCGGCCAGCTTGATCCCGGCGTTGCGCAGGCGCGCCGCCGCGCCCGGCTCCTGGCGCTCGTGAGCGGCGCGGGCCACAGCGAGCTGCTCGGCGTAGAAGCGCTCCGCCGCGGGCAGCGCGGCTTGCTCGGTCAGGATCAGGCGGCCCGCCGGCGCGTCGCCGTAGGTCCGCAGCAGGTCGTAGGCCGCGACGGGCTGGCCCTGCTTGGCCAGGTGGCGCCCCCAGCGCTGCATGGGGCCGTCCAGGTGGCGGGTCCAGCGCGGGTTGTGGCCCAGGAGCGGGTCCCCGCTCAGCTCGCGCTCCAGCGCGCGCAGGCGCTGGCACACCTCGGCCGCGCGCGCGTGCTGCTCGCGCTCGAAGCAGGCGATCGCCAGGCGCGACCAGGCGACCAGGTCGTCGGGCCGGCTCGGCTTCAGCCCGTCCAGGGCGCGCTCGATCAGCTCGGGCTGCTTGGCGCGCTCGGCGAGCTTGGCGAGGAGCAGGCGCACCCCGCGCGGGTCCGGCTCGCGGCCGAGCTCCCAGGCGCTCGAGGCCCCCGGCGACCAGCCCAGCTCGAAGAGCCGCCGCAGGGCCTCGCTCGTGACGCGGCCCCGCAGCCGGAGCGGGAAGCTCTGGCGGAGGTCTCCGCGCTGGGTCTTGAAGGCCAGCGCGGCGCGGCGGGCCTCCTCGGCCTCCTGCTCGGCGCGCTTGGCCTCCAGGGCCGCGAGGGCCCGCTGGACCAGGGGCAGGGCCGCGGCGGGCTGATCGGCCTGGTCGAGGCGCAGCGCGTCGGCCAGGAGCAGGCGCGGGGCGTCGGGGAAGCGCGCGCGCAGGGCGGCCAGGGCCGCCTTCTGCTCGGGGTGGGCCTGGCCGATCTCGAGCAGGCTGAGCAGCTCGAGCCCCTCGAGCAGCTTCAGCTGCGCGAGCCGGCCTTGCAGCGCGGCCACGCGCTCCTGGCGCAGCTTGGCCTCGCGGCGATAGACCTGCAGGCGGCTCCGGCGCAGGCTCTCGAGCCAGGCGCGGGAGGTCTGGGTGGGCGGGTGCTGCCCCGTGGCCGCGCGCAGCTCGGCCTCGTCGAGGAGCTCCAGGGCGACCTTGGCCTGCGCCGGGCCGCGCGCGGCCCGCACGATCTGGTTCAGGAGCAGGTCGTTGTGGGGCTGGAGCCGCCACTCGGCGGCGCCGAGGGTCACGAAGCGCTCGGCGGTCCCGGTGCGGGAGAAGAACTGCTGCAGCTGGCTCAGTCGCTGCCGGTAGCGCCGCTGCCAGCTCTGCTGCTGGCGCCGTCGCCAGGGGTCCTCCTCCTGCTCGTCTTCGTCCTCCTCGTCCTTCTCCTCGGGCGGGTCCCGCCGCAGCTGGGCGAAGAGCAGGTCGCCCGTGCGCTCGAGCTCGGGCTGACGCTCGAGGTGGTGGTAGAGGGTCCCGAGCTGCTGGAGGCGCTCCCAGTGCGGGCCCTTGAGGGCCACCAGCCGCTCGAGGCTCTCGACGGCCGCCTCGTGCTCGCCCAGCTCGTCGGCCAGCCGCGCCAGCCGCCGGTGCAGGCGCGCGTCGCGGGGGTCGCGCTGCAGGCCGGCCCGCAGGACCTCCTGCGCGCGGTCGGGCAGGTCGCGCTCGCGGTAGAGGCGCGCCACCCGCGCCGGGTCGCGGACGGTGGACAGGGACTGCTCGGCCCGCGCCAGGTCCCCGCGCCGCAGGGCCGCGTCCGCGATCGCGAGCGAGAGGCGCTGGCGGTCGGCCTTGGGCAGGCGCCACAGGCTCTCGTAGGCGGCGATCGCCTCCTCGTGGCGCTCGAGCAAGAGGCAGAGCCGCGCGCGCTGCTCGAGCAGCTCGGGCTGCTTGGGCTGGTAGCCGAGCAGGGTGTCGACCAGCTCCAGCGCCGGCTCGTACTCCAGCTCGCGCACGTAGAGGTCGATCAGGGTCAGCGGCGCCGACACGTCGTAGGGGTTGTCGAGGCAGCGCTGGCGGAGGGCCTCGATCCGCTGCTCGACGGCGCCCTGGGAGCTGAGCGCGCGGTAGTAGGCCTTGCGGGCCCGCTCGCGCACGCGCCGGTCCTCGCTCTGGGTGGCGGCCAGGATCTCCTCGCTGGCCTTGGCGCGCTCGCCGACGCGCTCGAGCAGGTCGGCCAGCTTCAGGCGCCGCTTGCCGTCCTTGGGCTCGAGGCGGACGGCCTGGCGCAGGCAGCGGCGCGCCTCGTCGTAGCGGCCCATGCGCTCGTAGGCCTGCGCGACCTCCTCGAAGGCGGCCGGGTTGCTCGGCGAGGCCGCCAACACCTTGCGGTAGACCGCCAGGGCCTCCTCGTTCTCGTAGCGCTGGAGGTGCAGGCGCGCGATCTCGAGCAGCACCCGCCGCGGCGGTCCGCCGCGCCCGCCGAGGAGGGCCCGCTGGTGCTCGAGCGCCTTGCCCAGCTGGCCCTGGCGCTCGTAGAGCCGCGCCAGCTCGCGGTGGGCGTCGGGCTGGGCGGGGCGGACGCTGAGCAGCGTCTCGAGCGCTCGCTGGGCCTTGGAGGGAGCGCGCGCCCGCAGCGAGGCGCGCGCCACGAGCAGGTAGGGCGCCAGGCGATCGACCTTCTCGCTCACACCCTTCTGCGAGCGCGCCAGGAGCGCGTCCAGCTGCTCGTGCTTCTGCGCGGCGCGCAGGAGGGCCTCGACCGCGTCGGCGCGGGCGCCGGGGTCGGCCGCGGCCTCGATCGAGCCCTCCAGGCAGCTCAGGGCGGGCTCGACCCGCTTCAGCTGGAGCAGGAGCGAGGCCTTGCGCCGCAGGAGCGCGCCCGAGGGCTTGCCCTGGGCTTGGATCGCCTGCTCGAGCAGCGTCAGCGCGCGCTCGGGCTGGCCGTGGGCCGCGTAGAGCGCGCTGACCTCGCGCAGGCCGCCCGCCTGACCCGCGACCGCCTGGGCTGCCTGCTCGAGCAGGGCCGGGATCTCGGCCGCGCGCTCGTGGCGGG
>CALDQK010000898.1 GCA_937911525.1 uncultured bacterium | reverse complement strand
GACCGCGGCCAAGAAGAAGACCGCGGCCAAGAAGAAGACCGCGGCCAAGAAGAAGACCGCGGCCAAGAAGAAGGCGACCAAGAAGAAGGCGACCAAGAAGAAGGCGACCAAGAAGAAGACCGCCAAGAAGAAGGCCGCCAAGAAGAAGGCCGCCAAGAAGAAGACCGCCAAGAAGAAGGCGACCAAGAAGAAGGCGACCAAGAAGAAGACCGCCAAGAAGAAGACCGCCAAGAAGAAGAAGCGTCGCTAGCGCGCGGCTCCCCTCTTCAACGGGATCGCCCGAGCACCTGGGTGCTCGGGCGATTCGCGTGTGAGGCAGCGCTTCGGTCTGCGCACTTCAGACTGGCCGGCGTCTACTTCCCTTGCTGCTCTTGCTTCTCCCACCACGCGAGCCAGGGGCGAACGTCAGCCGCGAGCTTCTGACCGGTGATCGCGCGCAAGACCCGGTGCGCCGCCTCGCGGCTGCTCGGCGTACGGAGCGCATCGATCAGGGCTCGGATCGCCGGCTTGCCCACGCCGACCAGCGCCCGCTCGGCGGCCTTCGCCCGCCCCGGGTAGCCCAGATCACGTACCCAACGCCGGACCTGCTCCGCGCGGACCTGCTCCTTGGCGGCAGTCTTCCACCACGCGCGCCACGCCGCGAGCTGCTCCTGGCGCACCCGCGCGCTGGCAGTGGGCTCGTAGTCCGGGTAGCCGGTGTCGACCAGCCCGACGAGATGCGGCCAGACCAGCTTGCGCCGCCCTTCGTCCTTGCTCTCGAGGGCGCGGGTCAGGTCCTCGACCGCCTCGACCGCGCGCAGGCGTCCGATCACGAGCAACGCGTGCTCGAGCAGCTGGGTCGGGCTCTTGGGGTCGGAGACGACCTCACGCAGGAGGGGCAGCTTGCCATAGTCGAGCGCCTCGCCCGCCAGACGGACGCCCTCCCAGCGCGCCAGGAAGCGCTCGAGGCCCTTGGGCTCGACCGTCCCGGCGAGCTCGCCCAGGACCTCGCGCGCCCACTTGCGGGTCGCCTTGTGCCGGTGCTCGAGCAGGAGCGAGAGCTCAGGGACCAGCCGCGGCCGCGCCGCGGGGTCGAGCGCGGCGAGCGCCTTCTGGGCCAGCTCGAGCCGCTCGGCGGCGGCGTCAGGGGTCTCGGCCATGGCCGCGAGGAGGTCCCGCAGCTGCAGCTGGCCCACGCCCTCGACCACGACTCGATCCCAGAGCGAAGGGTCGTTCCCGCCCGACTTCACCCGCTCCGCTGCGCTGATCTCGAGCTTCGCGGGCAAGGTCGCGCGGTTGAGCACCAGCAGGGAGAACGAGGTGCTCTCCACGCTCTCCCCCCAGCTGCCGCGATCGTCCTGGCGGGCGAGGAGCTCGGCGGCGATATCGCGATACCACTCGCGATCGCCGAGGCGCTCCACCCCGGCCGTGTCCATCGCCTTCTCGAGGCTGTAGGCGTAGTAGTAGTACCAGGTCGCGCCGCGGCGCGGGTTCTGCGCCACGTCGTAGTTCTCACGCATCCAGCAGAGCCCGTCGCGCAGGGAGCGCAGCAGGTCCTCGTCCAGCTGGGGCTTGCCCGACCTGGTCTGCTCGAGCCCCTCACGGCACACCGCGAGGGTCGAGACCCCGGCCGCCGTCATGGACCCGTAGGCCCCGCCCTTCGCCCGCTGCTTGCTCGAGTAGGCCCAGCCGCGCACCTGGCCGCGGTCCACCTCGACGGTCCGCGCGCGCTTGGTCACGCGCTCCATGGTCTGGTTCGGGTCCCCGCGCAGGTCCCGCACGTCGAAGGAGAAGGGAGAGTCCTTGCCGAACACGCTCCCGCTCAGGGTGCCGGCGGGGCCCTTCTTGGTCTGGCTCGCCAGCGCCTCCCGAGTGACCTCGACCCACACCTCACCGGGGACGTCGATCCCGCTCGCCAGCGCCGAGTGGAGGGCCAGGACCGCGAACTGGCTGTTGCTGCGGTCGCCGTTCTTCGCCACGGTCTTGTGGTCGTGCCCGAAGGGGCCCAAGGTCCCCGCGGGCGCCTCCTCGCCGAGCGGGCTGGCGTAGTAGCTCCACCAGCCCTCGCCCTTCTTGCGGGTCACGATCAGCCAGCGCACGGCGCGCCGCATCAGCTCCTTGTCCTTCTTGCCCAGCTGACCGCGATCGAAGCGGGTCACGCTCCGGGTGCGCGCCCTGGGCGGCAGCGCGGTCCGCTTGACCGCGAGCGCCTCGAGGGCCATGACCCACAGCGAGACGGAGTAGGTCGCCTCGAGGGGCTGCTGCGCGCACCACTCGAAGTGCTGGCGCAGCTCGCGCGGAGAGACCCCCGAGCGCAGCAGCGCGAAGAGCGGCAGGGACATTTGCCCCAGGCGCTGGTGACTGGGCTGGGTCGCCGCCTTGAAGCTGTTGAGCCGCTTCGTCGTGGCGCGCTTGAGCCACTCCGCGCCGCGCTCGATCGCCTGCTGAACCTGGAGGTGGAAGTCCTTGCCCACGACGCGGACCGGTCGCTGCGGCTCGATCCTCCCCGTCCAGACGTCCTTGCGCGTCTTGCCCTGCTCGCCCGGGACCAGGCTCTCGATCTCGAAGCGGTAGGAGGCCAGCTGCAGGCGCCCCTTCTTGACGTCGAAGCGCTGGGTGACGACGAGGTTGCCCTGCTTGAAGGTCACCGGCTTGCTGTGGCTGATCAGCAGCGAGCTGCGAATCTGCCAGCGACGCCCCTTGGCGCGGACCGAGTGGTTGCCCGTGACCTTGAACTCGCCCGAGGCGAGGGGGAAGCGCTCGTCGACCTCGATCGTGATCGGGCGCCCGCTCTTGTGCTTGCCAGCGGGGAGCCGCGGGACGCGGAGCGCGTAGTGCCACACCAGATCGCCCGCCCGGCTGACGCCGAGCTTGGGCCGCCGGCCCTCGCCGAAGTCGGCCTGGCCAATGAGCTGGTGCTCGGCGACCTGAGGGTCGCTCGCCCCCTCGGGCGGGGCGTCGGGCTTGTGATCCAGGCGCAGCTTCTCGTCGCCGAGGTCCCAGGCCGCCGACTCCTCGGCGCCCCAGGCAGGCCCCCCCGTGGCAGAGAGGGTCAAGGCGAGCAGGAGCAAGGTCAGGGCACGCGTCATGGGAGCTCCTCCTCGGGCACGGAGTCCCGCGAAGCTGTAGTGTTAGACCTGCACGACCACCACGCAAGCCGACCTAGGGGGAGCCATGGGAGACGAGTCGCACCGGAACCTGCTCAAGCACAGCAAGGTCTTCGATGCCCTCAGCGACGAGCAGCTGGATCGAGTCGTCGCGCTGGGGCAGGTCGAGAGCTTCCCCGAAGGTGCTGTGATCGTGGAGGAGGACAAGGCCGGCAAGAGCTGCTACTTCCTGATTCAGGGTCGCGTCGACATCGAGATCCGCAGCCCCTTCGGCGGCTCGGACAAGGTCCAGAAGATCGCCACGATCAAGCGCGGCGAGATGTTCGGCGAGCTCTCGCTCGTGGACGGCTTCCTGCGCAGCGCCAGCGCGCGCGCCGCGGAGGCGGTCGAGCTGCTCGCCTTCGAGAACGAGCAGCTCGAAGCGCTGATGGAGGACGATCCGCGGATCGGCTACCAGATCATGCGCAACGTGGCGAACGTGCTCAGCTCCCGGATCCGCACCACCAACATGAAGCTCCGCAACACCCTCAGCGACATCCTGTATTACTAGAGGCTGACTCGTCAGGCAGGTCCCGTTAGGCTCTCCGCGGCAAGGAGGGCCTCGTGTCCAAGCACTCCGGCAAGAAGACTCGCCGCACCGTCCCGCGGATCCGCGCGCGCAAGGGCAAGAAGCCGCTGACGATGGTCACGGCCTACAGCTACGCCCAGGCGCGCCTCGTCGACGAGGCGGGGGTCGACATGATCCTGGTCGGGGACTCGCTGGCGAACGTGTGCCTCGGCCACGAGACGACCCTCCCCGTGACCGTCGAGCAAATGGTCTATCACACGGCCGCGGTCGTGCGCGGGACCGAGCGAGCCCTCGTCGTCGGGGACATGCCCTTCCTCAGCTACAACGTCTCGATCCCCGCCGCGATCGAGAACGCGGGGCGCTTCCTCAAGGAGGCGGGCGCCGACGCGGTCAAGCTCGAGGGCGGGGTCGAGGTCGCGGACACGGTCCGCGCGATCGTGCGCGCCGGGATCCCGGTGGTCGGACACGTCGGGCTCACGCCCCAGACCGTGAGCAAGCTGGGCGGCTTCAAGGTCCAGGGCCGCTCGGCCGTGGCCGCGCGCCACCTCGCCGACGCCACCGCGGCCCTCGAGGACGCCGGCGCCTTCGCGGTCGTCATGGAGTGCGTCCCCAGCGACGTCGCCGGCGAGATCAGCCAGCGCCTCTCGATCCCCACGATCGGGATCGGCGCGGGCCCCCAGACCGACGGCCAGGTGCTCGTGTTCCACGACCTGCTCGGCGTCGGGCGCGAGGACGACTTCACCCCGCGCTTCGTCAAGCAGTACGCCAACCTCGGCAAGCTCGCGATCGAGGCGATCCAGAGCTTCGTGAGCGAGGTCCAGGAGCGCAGCTTCCCCGCCCCCGAGCACGGCTTCTCCATGAGCGAAGGGGAAGAGGTCAAGCTCCAGAGCGTGCTCTCGCGACCGACGCGGGACCAGGTCGCCGACGGCTGGGTCGCCTCCGAGTGAGCTAGCGGACGCGCGAACGCTCCAGCGCTTCCCCCAGCCCGAGCACAGCCAGCAGCTCGACCACGACCTTTCCGGTCGCGCCCCAGATCAGCTCGTCCTCCCACTCGAAGTAGGGGATCGAGTAGCGCTTCCCTTGGAAGAGCTTCGGGCGGCGGGTGTAGCGCACGCGAGCCGGGTCGACCAGCTCGCGCAGCGAGACGCTGAACACCCGCGCGACCTCAGCCGGGTTGGCCTCGAGGCCCTCGTCCGTGTCGATCCGACCGACGAAGGGGCACATGGTGAAGCCCGACACGCCCACGATCAGCTCGCTGAGCGCCCCGAGCGGCTCGACCTGGCCTTGGGGCAGCGCGACCTCCTCCTCGGCCTCGCGCAGCGCGGCCGCCAGGGGCTCCTCGCCAGGCTCGAGCCGGCCGCCGGGGAAGGAGACCTGACCTGGGTGGTGGGCCAGGTCGTCTCGCCTGCGCGTGAACACGGCGCGCAGCTCGCCCTCGGCGAGGAAGAGCGGCACCAGCACGCCAGCGCGGCGCACGCCCGGCAGACGAACTCGCCGCCGCGGGCGCTGGGCCAGGGTGCGCTCGAGCTCGCTCCAGCTGGGGAGTGGGCTCAGCTGGCCCACCACCACGGCCGCCCGCCCTGATCGACGAGCTTGCGCAGGAAGGCGCCGAAGCCGTCGGCGACCCGGCGCCCCTGCACCTCGCCGCCATACCACCAGTAGACCGGGTTCTCCTTCCCGCCGCGGCTCGTCTGGCTCATGTCGAGGCAGAGGTAGTCGCCGCAGGTCAGGTCGACCACGGGCAGATAGGGCTGGCGCATGCGATTGCAGAGCGGACCGCGGACCTCGCTCAAGTAGCTGGTCGGCGGAATGACTCGGAAGCCGCCGCCGGGGCGGGTGTAGAGCTCGCCGCCCGCCCACTCCCGCGCGAAGTCGTAGAGGCTGGGCGGGAGCACGAGGTGCAGCTCGCGCTCGATCTCGTCGAGGACCTCGGCCTCGAGCCCGGGCAGGAGCTCGTGACGCATTCGCTGAGCGGTCAGGCGCCAGGGGGCGTAGACGTCGCCAGGCGCGGCCTCGTCGCGGAGCAGCTCGTCACGCAAGAAGCCGTAGCCGTCGCGGCTCGAGCGCCGCTCGATCTCGGCGGGAGGCGCCTCGGGGTCCGCCAGGCCGCGCGTGCGCGCCAGCTCGATCCGGTCGCGGCGCTCCGCGATCGCGGTCCGCACGTCCTGGGTCTTCTCCGAGCTGATCGCCCACACCGACGCGGCCGCCGTCTTGGCGATCCGCTCGGAGGTGCTCGAGAGCACGACCTCGAGGACGGCCTGCCGCTTGGCGGCCGAGGAGGCGTCGCTCTTGGCGGCCTTCTTCGTCGTCTTCTTCGCCGCCGCCTTCTTGGCTGCGGTCGTCTTCTTGGCGGACGTCTTCTTGGCGGCCGTCTTCTTGGCCGCCTTCTTCTGGGCGGTCTTCTTCTTGGCGGTCTTCTTCTGGGCGGTCTTCTTCTGGGCGGACGTCTTCTTCGCCGCCTTCTTGGCGGTCTTCTTCTTGGTCGACGTCTTCTTCTTCGCCTTGGGGGCGGACTTCTTCTTCGCCACCCCTCCTCCTTCCAACGCCAAGGGTTTGCGAGCGAGGGTTATAGCACGCGACTCGGCCAAGACGGCGCTTGACACACCGCGGCATGAATCCCTAGCCTTTGGCCCCCAGAGAGGCGAACGACCATGACGACCCAGGCTCCCCCGCAGCGGACGATTCAGGCGGTCAACCCGGCCACGGGCGAGGCCCTCGGCGAGGTGCCCGTCGTCAGCCCCGAGCAGCTGCGCGACGCCCTGCGCCGGGCCCGCTCGGCCCAGCAGGACTGGGGCGCGCGCTCCGTGCGCGACCGCGCGCGGATCCTCCGCCCTGTGCTGGACCTGATGGTCGAGCGCCGCGACGCCCTCGCGGAGCGGATCAGCCAGGAGGTCGGCAAGCCGCGCTTCGAGGCGCTCACGACCGAGGTGTTCTCGACGCTCGAGACCCTCGACTACTACCTGCGCAACGCGGAGCGGATCCTGCGCCCCGAGCCGCTCCGCCACCGCCTGCTCAAGACGACCCGCTCCACGATCTACCACGAGCCGTGGGGCGTCGTCGGCCTGATCACGCCCTGGAACTACCCCTTCTACCTGACCACCACGATCGCCCTCAGCGCGCTCTTCGCCGGCAACGCGGTGCTCAACAAGCCGAGCGAATACACCCCCCTGGTCGGCCTCGAGGTCGAGCGCTTGTTCCGCGACGCCGGGCTCCCCCCGGCGCTCTACCAGTGCCTCCCCGGCTTCGGGGACCTCGGCGCAGCCCTCGTGGACGCCGGCTGCGACAAGATCAGCTTCACGGGCTCGGTCCGCACCGGGCGCAAGGTCGCCTCGGCCTGCGGCGAGCGCTTGATCCCCGTCACGGTCGAGCTCGGCGGCAAGGACCCCGCGATCGTGCTCGAGGACGCGGACCTCGAGCGCGCGGTCCGCTCGCTGACCTGGGGCGCCTTCACCAACTCCGGCCAGGTGTGCGCCTCGATCGAGCGGATCTACGTCCAGCAGGAGGTGGCGCAGACCTTCACCCAGCGCTTCGTCGAGGAGACCCGCGGCCTGCGCCAGGGGCCCGATCGCTCCTTCGGCGTCGACGTGGGCGCCATGGTCAACAAGATGCAGTTCGAGGTGGTCAAGGAGCAGATCGACGAGGCCAAGGCCAAGGGCGCCAAGGTGCTCGTCGGCGGCAACGCCCGCGCCGGCGAAGGCGAGAAGGGCGGCTACTTCATCGAGCCGACCGTGATCACCGACGCCAGCGACGAGCTCCTCGTGCGGCGCGAGGAGACCTTCGGCCCGGTCGTCACGATCGTGCCGGTGGCCGACGCGCGCGAGGCGGTCCGGCGCGCCAACGACTCGCCCTACGGCCTGACCGCCTCGGTGTGGACCGCCGACGAGGCCCTCGCGGAGCGCCTCGCCCACCAGCTCCACTACGGCTCGGTGTTCGTCAACGACGCGCTGATCCCGAGCGGCGCGGGCGAGGTCCCCTGGGGCGGCGTCAAGGAGAGCGGTTACGGCAAGACCCGCGGCCCCCAGGGCCTGCGCGCCATGACGCGGGACAAGCACGTCAGCTACGACCGCTTCCACCTCAAGGACGCGCCGGTCTGGTTCCCCTACAGCGCGGCCAAGTACCGCACGATCTCGGACTTGATCCCGCTCGTGTTCGGCACCAGCCCGACCCGCCGCCTGCGGGCCGGCCTCAAGGGCCTCCGCAACCTCCTCTCCTAAGAAGAGCGCGGCTGCGCCGCACCTTCTTAGATGCTCGCGGGCGAAGGGGT
>CALDQK010000897.1 GCA_937911525.1 uncultured bacterium | reverse complement strand
CGGGGTCGTCGTCGACGAGCAGCACCGGTCGGGCCATCGCCTGGACGATACCCTTCCCGCGCCTGAACATCAGCGGACCGGGCGCTACTTCTTGTCGACCTCGACCAGCTCCATGGTCGTGGTCGACATCGTCTTGCCGTCCGCGCCCACCAGGGTCGTGACGCTCTTCACGGGGACGGGCAGGTCGTCGCTCATCCAGCTCTCGCTGGTGGTCTTCATCCCGTTGGCCTCGCTGACGAGCTTGCGGTAGGTGCAGTCGAACTTGCCGGCCGGGACCTCGACCGCCTCGTCCTTCTCCTCGAGGGGCTTGGTCTCTTCGCCCTCGCCCTGGGCCTTGAAGGGCATCTCGATCTTGGTGACGTTCTCCAGGGGCTTGTCCATGCCCGCGATCTCGTTGACCGTCTTCATCTGGACGACGGCCCGCTCGTCGCTCAGCTCGAGCAGCTCGTATTCGAGGGTCATGCTGCTCTTGGCCGCGCCCTCGGTCGTCCCCTTGAGGACGAAGCGGCTGCCCACGCCGCAGCGCTGCCAGGGGTGCTGATCGGTCTCCTCGCCTGCGGGCTCGCTCGGCGTCTCCGCCGGCTCCTCGCCCTTGGCCGGCTCCCCGGTCTTGGCCGGGGCCTCGCCGGTCTTTGCGGGCTCGCTCTTCTCGGCGACCTCGCCCGTCTTGTTGGGCGGCTCGTCGCCGCTCGTCGCGAACCAGATCACGAGCCCGATCAGGCCGGCGAGCAAGAGGCCCAGGCAGCCCAGGAGCGCGCACACCTTGCCCTTGCCGCTCTTCTTGGGCGGCTCCTCGGGGAGCACCGGCGCCGCCCCCGGCAGCATGGTCGCCTTGAGCGCGTTGGGGTCGTTGGGGTTGACCAGCGCGATCGCGACCTGAACGCCCTCCTCGCCGCCGAGCATGATCATGCTCCCGCTCGCGATCGGAGTCGGGCGCGCGATCTTCTGGCCGTTGACCAGGGTGCCGTTGCTGCTGTTGAGGTCGGTCAGCAGGATCTGGCCGTTGTCGGTCAGCAGGAGCTGGGCGTGGTTGGTCGAGATCTTGTCGTCCTGGACCGGATCGAAGGCGACCTCGTTGCTCGGGTCCCGCCCGAAGCGGATCATGGGACCAGGGAGGGTCAACTCTTGGCCCGCGCGCGAGCCGCTCATGATCGAGATGCGGAAGTTCATGGAGCCGAGCTTACCGTGGAGGTCCTCGGAGCACTCGCACGTCGAGGCTTATGAGAATGTTCAGGGTTTGTCAGCCCCTCCGGGTAGAACGAGGCCCGTGACCGTGACCCAAGAGCGCAAGCCCCAGACGATCCGTGAGCTGCTCCCCGTCGCCAGCGCCTGGCTGGCCGAGCGAGGGGTTCAGGAGGCCCGCCTCGACACCGAGCTCCTGCTGGCCCACGTCCTCGAGCTGAGCCGAATGCAGCTCTACATGGACCACGACCGGCCCTTGATCCAGGACGAGCTGGAGCGCTTCCGCGCCCTGATGCGCCGCCGGGGCGAGCGGCGCGAGCCCGTGGCCTACCTGATCGGCGAGCGAGGCTTCTGCGGGCTCGACCTCGAGGTGGGGCCGGGCGTCTTGATCCCGCGGCCCGAGACCGAGCACCTCGTCGAGGTCGGCTGCGAAGAGCTGGGTCGTCTGGCCATCGCGCGCGGCGCGGCCATTGCCCGCGGCGCGAGGGCCGAGACGCTGCGCGCCGCCGACGTGGGCACCGGCAGCGGCTGCGTGGCCCTGGCCCTCCTCGACCGGGTGGACGACCTGCGCGTGTGGGCGACCGACCGCTCGGCGGCGGCCCTGGCGATCGCGCGGCGCAACGCCGAGCGCTGCGAGGCGGGCGAGCGGCTGCTCCTGGGCCAGGCCGACCTGCTCGCGCCCGCCGCGCCCTCCTCGCTCGACTTGATCGTGAGCAACCCGCCCTACGTGCTCGAGTCCGAGGACCCGCTGCTCAGCCCCGAGGTCCGCGACCACGAGCCTCGCTCGGCCCTCTTCGACGCCGACGGGCTGCCCCTGACCCAGCGACTGGTCGAGCAGGCCGCCCGCGCCCTGCGCCCCCAGGGCGCGCTCGCGATCGAGACCGGCTTCGACAAGGCGCCCCTCGTCGAGGGCTTCTTCCAGCGCGCGGGCTTCGTCGAGGTGCGTCGCGTCGAGGACCTGGGCGGGATCGAGCGGATCGTGGTCGGCCGCAAGGCAGGCTGACCCTGAGGATTGGGTAGATTCCTGGCGTGAGCTCACGCCCAGTCCCTCTCCGGCCAGTCCGCCCCCCAGTCCTGCTCGCCGGCCCGGCTCTTCTCCTCCCGGCGGCTCTGCTCCTGCCGGCGGCACTGCTCCTCCCAGCGGCCTTGGTCGGCTGCGAGAGCGCGCCCAGCGAGCCCAAGAGCGTGGCCCCCGTCGCGAGCCGCTCCTTCGTGAGCCGGAGCGCGGCGCTGGCCCTCGCGCTCAGCCTCGAGCCCGAGGGCGGCGGGCGCCTGCCGGACGGGGTGGTCGTGCGGCGAGTGGCCAAGCTCGCGCGCGGGTTGGCTCAGGCGGGCGCCACCGAGCTCAGCTCGGTGACCCTGCTCGCGACGCACCGCCCCCTGCTGCGCGCGCTGCCGCGCGGACACCTCCAGATCTCGCGCGGCCTGCTGGCGGCCCTCGCCGCGGAGGATCCGGGGCAGCCGCACGTCGCCGGGCTGCTGGCCCACTCGCTGGCTCGGGTCGCGCTGGGCCAGCCGCGGACGGAGCTGTGGGCGGGGCTGCGCGCCGCTGGCGTGGCCCGCCTGACCTCGGCCGTGGCGCCGGTGGTCAAAGGCGAGGTCGCCCTGGCGCCTGGCCTGGGGCGCGCCCTGGCAGAGGCGCGGGCCCTGCCGCGCGCGACGCCCGAGTCCCGCCGCGTCGCCGATCGCTTGGCGGCGCGCATGCTGGCTCAGGCCGGCTATCCGCCCAGCGCCCTCTCGAGCGCCTACGCGCGCCTGGCCGAGGTCGAGGCGCGCGATCCCGCTTGGCTGGCCGAGTGGTCGGCGCGCCACGGGGCCCCCGCGGCGCGCGAGCGCGAGGCGCTGAGCGCGGTCGCGAGCCTGGGGCGCCTGCCCGCGCGCCGCGAGAACGCCTTCGAGCTCGACCTGGCGCGGCTGATCGCCGACGACGGCGAGCGGGCCGTGCTCGAGGCGCTCGAGGGCCTGATCCGGGCGGGCCAGGTCGAGCCGGCCCAGCGCCTCCTGGTCGGCCCTCGCGCGGAGGGGATCGAGGGCACCTGGCTGACGCTCTTGATCCGCTGGCGCCTGAGCAACCCGGCCGCCCCCAGCTTGAAGCTCGAAGGCGAGCTGCGCCGCCTCCTCGTGCGGGCGCCCGATCACCGCCCGGCCCGGCTCCTCCTGGCCCGGCTCTACGCGAGCGTGCGCCCCGAGGCCGCGCGGGAGGAGCTGACCCGCTTGCTCAAGCGCGCCCCCCTCGACGCCGAGCTGCAGCTCCTCCTCGGCCAGCTGAGCGCAGGGGCGGAGGCCCGCCGACGGCTGAGCCTGGCCAAGGACCTCGACGTCCCCCCCGGGAGGGTGGCCGAGGCGGCGACCCGCGCCCTGGGCGACCTCCCGGCCGACCCCGAGGTCGAGGCGCCTCGCGAGGAGCCGCGCCAGCGCACTCGCCAGCTGATCGGCGGCGGATAGCCCGACTCAGCGGCGGCGGGCCAGGAGCAGGCGCACGGGCTCGACCTCGAGCCGCAGGGCCACCCCCGCGTAGACGATCACGCCCGTGAGCACGCCGACCGCCACGCGGACCAGCTCGGGTCCGGGGCAGAGGCGGTGCGCGCCCCACGCCAGCGCGGCCATGGCGCCGGCCAGGAGCGCGAAGCCGCCCGCGCGGCCCAGGGTGCGCAGGGTCGCGGGGGCCTCGCCGCGTGCGCGGCGCCGGCGCCAGTAGAGGCCGGCCTGCAGGATCAGGTTCGTCCCCTGACTGATCGAGGTCGCCAAGGCCAGACCGGCCTCGCCGAGGGGTCCGACCAGGAGCAGGTTGAGCAGCAGGTTCAGGACCACGCAGAAGGCGCCGACCTTGACCGGGGTGGTGACCTGCTCCTCGGCGTAGAAGGCCCGCGTCACGACGGGCGCCACGCAGCTGGCGACGACCGCGGGCGAGAGCAGGAGCACCACCCGGCCCGTGCGGGCCGCGCTCTCGGCGTCGAAGGCGCCCCGCTGGAAGAGCACGCTCACCAGCGGCTCGGCCAGGACGGCCAGGCCCGCCATGGCGGGCAGGGCGACGAAGGCGCCCAGCACGACGCCCTGGTCGAGCATTCGGCCCAGGCCCTCGAAGTCGCCCCGCTTGGCGAGCCGCGCCAGGGCGGGGAACACCGCGGTCGAGAGGGCCACGCCCAGCACGCCGATCGGGAGCTGGACCAGGCGGTTGCCGTAGTAGAGCGCCGAGACCGCGCCCTCGGGCGCCAGCCCGTAGGCGATCAGCCCGTCGGCCAGGGCGTTGAGCTGGAAGAGCGCGAGCCCCAGCGCGAGCGAGAGGAAGAGCCCCTTGACCCGCTTGAGGCGCGCGGGGTCGACCTGCCAGGTCGCCCGCGCCGGCGAGCCGGCGCCCTTCATCGCGCGCGTGTGCATCAGCAGCTGCACCGCCCCGCCCGCGAGCAGGAACGCCGAGAGCAGCCGCACCCGCGGCAGGGGCTCGCTGCTCCACAGGCTGCAGAGCAGGAGGCCCACGATCCAGATCGCGTTGAACACGACGGGCGCGAGGGCGGGGATCGCGAAGCGGTCCAGCGCGTTGAGCGCGCCGCCGAGCAGCCCCGCCACGCAAATGAAGATCAGGTAGGGCAGCAGCAGCCGGGTCAGGTCCAGCACGTGGGTCAGCTTGGTCAGCGCGCCCGCCCCGACCTGCTCGCTCAACCACGCTTGCCCAGGACCGCTCAGCAAGCCGAAGCAGAGCAGCTCGCCCACGAGCACGATCGCGCTCAGCGCGACCACCAGCCGGCACACGGCGCCCCACACCAGCTGGCGGGCGCCCGCCTCGTCTCCCTGCTCGCGGACCTCGGTGAACACCGGCACGAGCGCGGCCGAGAAGGCCCCGTCGCCGAAGAGGCGCCGGAAGAGGTTGGGGATCATCCAGGCCAGGAAGAAGGCGTCGGCCACCAGCCCCGTGCCGAGGGCCGTCGCGAGCAGCACGTCGCGCACGAAGCCGAGCACGCGCGAGGCCATGGTCAGCCCGGCCAGCGAGCGCACCACCGCGAAGGCGCTCTTGCCCTCCTGAGCGGAGGTCGCGTCCGGCGGCGCGTCGTTGGTGGCGGGGTTGCTCGTGACCAGGCTCCGGGGGATCGCGGCTGAGGGCATATCGTCTTATCGGACGTTGACCCGCGCGCCAGCAGGGAAAGCTATCTCCCCGGAGCCTTCACACCGCGGCGTCGCTCACGCTGACACCAGCGCCCACTCGATCAGGCGCGCGGCGACCTCGGCGCGCGGGATCGGGAGGCGGTAGGGGGCGGGGGTCCAGGCGCAGCGGGAGCGGCCGCAGAGGCTGGCGGCCGCCAGGCCTGCCCAGCCGGCGCGGCGCAGCTGCTCGAGCTCGGGCGCGGGGAGGTCGGGCTGGGGCGGGCGGTCGATCCCCAGCCGCGCGGCGGTCCAGGCCATGACCTGGCGCTGGCGCTGGGCGTCGCCGGTCTGCTCGCCGCGGGCGCACTCCCAGGCCCCGCGGGCGAAGGTCCGCCGCCCCCAGCGGGCCAGGCCCAGCAGCCAGTCGAGGTCCACCCGGCGGACGGCGCCCGGGGCCAGCTCGAGCAGGGGCGAGCGCAGCGCCCGCTCCTCGTCGTCGCTGAAGATCACGCAGGTCGTGGGGGCCTCGATCCAGCCGAAGGTCCGGCGCGTCAGCTGGGTGGCGCCCAGGACGAGCACCCGCCCGCCGCGCCAGGTCAGCGCCTCGGCGCAGCGGACCAGGTCCCAGGCCGGGCTCATGCCGAGGGCCTCGACCCGGCTCAGGTCGACCACCGCCACCGCGGCGCCGAAGGCGTGGAGATCGCGCAGGGCGGCGCCGAGGTCGTCGTCGGCGGGGTCCCAGCGGAGGAGGACCCGGCGCGGACCCTCGAGGAAGAGCAGCTCGCTGGCCGCGACGCTCTCGAGGACCGGGCGCGCGCCCCGCGCGAAGAGCGCGCTCGGCAGCGCGGCGGCGTCTGGGACCTGGAGCAGCTCGCGGGCGGGCTCGTAGCCGAGGTAGGCCAGCAGCTCGAGCCGCTCGGGCTCGAGCTCGCCGCTGCGCTGGCGCGCGGCCAGCCAGGCGACGCTCTGGGCGGGGTCACCGCTCTCCCGCCAGGCGCGCTCGAGGCGGCGCAGCTCCTCGTCGCTCACGAGGCCTCCAGGGCCCAGGCGACCAGGCGCGCGGTCAGCTCCTGGCGCGAGGTGGGCAAGGGCGAGGGCTCCCAGGCGCAGCGGCTGGGCGAGGCCGCGCTCGCCGCGGCCAGCCCGGCCCAGCCAGCCTCGGGGATCCCCGCCGCGCGCGCCGCGTCCTGGGCCGCCTCGCTCGGGTCGTCCAGCCAGGCCTCCGCGCAGCGCAGCGCGCGCTGGCGCTGCGTGCGCCAGGCCTCGTCTCCGAGGCTGTCGCTCAGCTCCCAGCGGGCCGCCTCGACGGCGGCCCGCACGAAGACCCGCCGGCCCCAGCGCAGGAGCCCCAGCAGCCAGTCCTGGGTCGCCCTCCGCTCGGGCGAGGACTCGGCCCCAGGCCACGAGGTCAGCGGCGCGCGCCCGGCGTCGATCGGGTAGCGGCGCAGGTCCTCGGCGCTGCCCAGCTCGAGGCCGGCGTCGCCGATCAGGCCGAGCACGCGCACGACCTGCGCGATCCGCGGCTCGGGCGAGAGCAGGAACAGGCGCCCTCCGCGCAGAGCCAGGGCGTGGGCTGCGCGGGCCAGGTGACCAACGGCGCTGCTGCTGGCGTAGCGCACGGCGCCGCAGTCGAGCCCAAGCACGAGCGCCCCGTAGCCGCGCAGCTCGAGCAGGGCGCCCGCGAACCGATCGGCGATCTCGGCGCGCACGTGGGGGATCTCCCAGCGCACGATCACGCGGCGCGGGTCGGCCAGCCGCTCGGCGATCGCCTCGCCGGGGAGCCCGACGAGGGGCAGGGCTCCTGGCCGGAAGACCTCCTTGGGCAAGGCCTGGTCCCCCGGCTCGAGGTCGAGCAGGGCTCGCGCCGGCGGGTAGCCGAGGTAGGCCAGCAGCTCGATCCGCTCGCGGGGCAGCTCGCCCGCCCGCTCGCGCGCCGCCAGCAGCGCGGCCCCCGCGCTGGGGTCGCCCCCCGCGAGCCACTCGCGCTGCTGCTCTCGCCGCTCGCTGTCCACGCGCTCAGGTTGGCCCAGCGCCGCTCGCTCCGCCAGCCCGAGCC
>CALDQK010000896.1 GCA_937911525.1 uncultured bacterium | reverse complement strand
TGATCGCGTGGGCCTGGTTGGGCAGGAGACGACGGGCGAGGCTCATGGCCTGGGGAGGGCAAGCAGCGGACCAAGAGGAGCGGCCCTAAGTCCAGACAGCTCGGCTGTGGGCGAACGGGGGTTCGTTTCGTCGAGGAGGTCGATGGGCAAGATCTGCCCGTCGGCGTTTCAGGAAGGGCCCACGTGAGGCGCGGACTAGCGCAGCATGCGCTCGCGAGTGAAGAGCGCGTAGCCCAGGCGGAGCACGGCGCCGAGCAGGGTCAGCAGTCCGCCATAGGTCACGCCCACCTGCAGCGCGAAGGGGAGCTTCACCCACAGCTTGCCGAGGATCACCAGCGGGCCGGTCAAGCCGAGCAGGTCAGCCGCCAGGGCGAGGCTCGGCAACCCTATGAACACGGCCACGATCAGGCCGCCGAAGAGCTGACCCGCTCCCTGAGTGGTCTTGGCGCGGACCGAGCAGAGGGCGCCCAAGCCGACCTGCAGACCGCAGCACACCAGGGGCAAGGGCAGCGCCAGGGCTCCGCACAGGAGCAGATCGGCGGGAGTGACCCACTCCCACACCTTGGGCGGAGCCAGCAGGACCGCGCCCGCCGCGCCCAGGCCGAGCAAGGCGTAGCCGGCCGTCGAGCAGAGCAAGGTCACGCTCGCGATCTTGTAGAGGAAGATCCGCCGGTCGCTGAGGGGCGTCGAGAGCAGGATCTCGATCGTGCCTCGCTCGCGCTCGCCAACGAAGTTGGCCAGGGCCAGCGCGATCGCGAAGAAGGACCCGTAGAAGGAGAGGAAGGTCGCCAGGCCGAGCAGGAACCAGCGCACGGCCCAGCGCGGCGGCGGACCGTCGAAGGCATGAGCAGCCTCCTCCATGGCGACCATGTTGGTCTCGAGGTCCGCGCGCTGCTCAGGCGTGAGGTTCCTCGCGCTCGCGACCGCGGCGACCTCGGCCCGCAGCTGAGCCAGGGTCTTCTTGACGTCGCTCGAGAGGGCCACGCTCGTCGGCGTCGCGGCGCTGGCGCTCACGACCTGGGCTGCGTCGCCCTTGCTCTGGCGGACCTCGTCCTGGCCGGCCCCGAACACGAGCCCCATGAACACGAGCGAGCCGAGGAGGCTCAGCAAGCCGAGGATCTGCTGCGGGTCGCGCAGCAAGAGGCGGAGGTCCTTGCGCAGCACGGCGCGGAAGGCGCGGTAGCCCGGGTCACTCACCCCGGCACCTGCCCCTCGGGCGCGCGCTCGGGGGCCCGCACCACCTCACGGTAGAGCGTGCGCAGGTCGCGCGACTCGGGCTCGAGGCTGAGGATCCGCGCGCCGGCGCTGACGAGGCGGGCCACGACCTCGGGGACCACCTCGGCCACCTCGGCCTGGGGCTCGGGCTCGAAGCTCAGCTCGCGCTCCTGCTGGCCCAGCAGACTCACCGGCAGACCCTCGAGCGCGCCGCTCAGCTCACCCGCCTCCTCGGCCAGCTCGACGCGATAGCGCGGCGCGGGACGCGAGAGCTCGGCCAGCGAGCCCTCGACCAGGAGCCGGCGCCGAATGATCGCGACCCGCTCGCAGAGGCGCTCGACCTCCTCCAGGTGGTGGCTGCACAAGATCACCGTCACGCCCTGCTCGCGCGTCAGCTCGCTCAGCAGGTCCCACACCTCCTCGCAGATCGCGGGGTCCAGCCCCGAGGTCGGCTCGTCGAGGAGCAGCACCCGCGGACGGTGGAGCAGGGCGCGCACCAGCTGCACCTTCCGCTTCATGCCCTTGGAGAAGGTCCCGACCCGGTGCTCGCGGCGCTCTCCCAGGTCCAGGCGAGCCAGGAGCGGCGCCGAGCGCTCGCGCACCACGGCCGGGCTCAGCCCGTAGAGCCCGCCGTAGAACTCGAGCTCGTCGTCGACCGTCAGCAGGTCGTTGTTCCCCGCGTCACCGGGCACCAAGCCGATCGCGCGTCGGACCCGATCCGGATCCGCGGTGACCGAGACGCCCTCCACGTGCGCTTGGCCCGCGGTGGGCGCCAGCAGGCCGCAGAGCATTCGGACCGTCGTCGTCTTGCCCGCGCCGTTGGGGCCGAGCAAGCCGAAGATCTCGCCTTCGCGCACCTCGAGGTCGAGCCCGCTCACCGCCTCGATCGGGCCGGCCTTGGACTCATAGGTCTTGCCCAGCCCGCGGGCCCGGATCACCGCGCTGCTCTCCTCCGCGGTCAATCGCGCTCCGCCTGGGCGCGCGCCTGCGCGGCGTGCTCCTCCAGCGCCTCCAGCTCCTCGGCGTAGTCGCGTCGCGCCTTGCGGGTCGAGTTGGCCCGGGCGTTGAGGCGCGCGATCCGCGCCGCGGCCAGCGCCAGCTCGGCCGCCGCCGCCGCGTCGTTGACCAGGTTCCGGTTGCCCTCGCTGGCCACCCGCGCAGCCACGGCGGCCAAGCGCTCGGCCGCCGCCAGCGTCGCCTCGGGCACCCCGACCGCCTCGGCTCGCGCGGCGCGCACGCGCTCCTTGCGGCTGGGCTCGTCCTTGGGCAGCTGCCAGGACGCCAGGAGGTCGACCCAGGCCCGGTGGTCGTCGCGCGCCAGCTGGAGCAAGTCACTCGCCTCGGGCAAGCCCGCGCTCAGCGCCGCCAGCTCGGGCGCCTGCTCGAGCGAGAAGCCGAGGGCCTTGCGTAAGCAGCTCTGCGCCAGGGCCAGGGTCAGCGCCGCCGCGCTCCCGCCGCCAGGGTCGTCGGGGGCCGTCCCCGCCAGCGCCTCCAGGGTCGCGGGCAGCGGAGCGCTCGGGTCGCGCAGCTCGCGGCGCAGGCGCGCCTCGAGCAGCCGCTCGGGGAGCGGCGCGTCCAGGAGCAGCCGGCTGCGCGCCACCTCGCACAGGGCCACCTCGGGCATCAGCCCGACGAGCTCGCTCCGAGCGACCTCGACTCCGGCCTCGGCGGCCCGGCGGGCGACCTCGCCGTAGGCCCGCCCCGGGCCGGTCGCGGCCAGGTCGAACAGGTTCATGCTGACCTGGACCCGCCCCTGGCGCGGCAGGGGCAGGCCCTTGGCCTGGACGCCCGGCAGCCCCCCCGAGGAGGTGCGGATCGCCTTGGCGATCCGCTTGGCCAGGGCCAGGTCCTCGCTCGCGAGGTCGACGTTGTAGGCCAGGAGCAGGTCGCGCGCGCCGACGACGCAGGCGCCAGCTCGCTCGTGCGCGCGCGCCGGGCCGCGGTCGGGCGCGCGCTCCTCGCTCTGCAGCGCCGCGTCCAGGCCGGCCAGCCCGGGCTGACGCAGCCAGGGGAGCCAGGCGCGCTCGGGGCGCTGGGCGGCGTGGCCGTAGAGGTAGACCGGCAGCTCCAGCTCAGCCGCCAGCCGGTCGGCCAGGCCCAGCGCCAGCTCCACGCAGCGCTCGCGCGAGGTCTCGCCCAGGGGCACGAAGGGCACCACGTCCGCCGCGCCGATCCGCGGGTGGACTCCCTCGTGCTCGCGGAGGTCGATCTCGGCCACCGCCAGCTCGACCGCGCGAAAGGCCGCCTCCGCCACGGCCTCGCCCTCCCCGGCCAGGGTCAGCACGCAGCGGTTGTGGTCGGGGTCGACGTGCGTGTCGAGGAGGGCCACTCCGGCCACCGAGCGGGCCGCGGCCTCGAGGCGGGAGATCCGCGCCGCGTCACGGCCTTCGCTGAAGTTGGGCACGCACTCGACCAGCACCAGAGCGCCTCCATCTCGCCAGATCGCGCAGACGCTCGTTTTACCTGTGTATGGCAGTGCTTGCCTTGTGTCTGGGGGCCCTAGCGGCGACCATTCCGTGCAATCAGCGCTCCATCGCCGGAGCGCCGCCTGGAGAGAGGCCTCCATGGACGAACGCAGGCTCACCGCCTGGCTGATCATGCAGGGGTTCCTGCAGCCGGACCAGGTCAAGGAAGCGCTCGAAGAGCAGCTGCGCCTCAAGCGCGACGGCACCGACGTCGACATCATCGAGGTCGCGCGCCGCCAGAAGCTGATCACCGACGTGCAGGTGCTCGAGATCCTCGAGAAGACCGGCTACCAGCCGCCCAAGCGGCTCGCGGCCCCCGAGCCCAGCGACGAGGGCTCGGTCGAGGCCAGCGGCTGGGGCAGCGCGGCCAGCAACACCGGCTCGCTCGACTCGCTCGAGGAGGTCGAGGCCAGCGCCGAGACCGAGGCCGTCTCCGACGAGGGCGAGCTGACGCCCTCGATGCGCGTCCCGGCCGTGGACGCCGCCGCCGAGGCCAAGGCCCTCCCGGCCAAGGGCGCGCCGCGCGCCCGCAAGGGCATGAGCTCGGCCAGCTACCAGGCCGCGCGCCGGCGGAGCAACTCGACCCTCCAGACCGTGCTCGTGGGCGGCTTCATGCTCCTGGCGGGCCTCGTGATCCTGTCCTTCGTCGGCGGGGGCTCGTCCTCGCCCATGACCGACGACCGGCCCGACGTTGCCGACGTCAAGCCGCCGACCAACAAGAAGAGCCGCGCCGACACCCTGCTCGACAAGCTGCGCCTCGGCGTCAAGAACCTCGAGGAGAGCAAGATCCCCGGCGAGTCGCGCAAGCGCGACATCGAGAAGCTGGAGAAGGTCGTCGAGGAGCTGCGCGCCGAGCGCCTGCTCGTCAGCCAGGGGCGGATCGTCGAGCGCCTGGCCATGCGCCTGGCCCGCCTCTCGGGCAAGGAGGGGCCGCCCCCGCCGCCCGAGATCGACCGCAGCGCTGAGGCCGAGGTCGCCTGGAAGAGCCTGGCCGAGGACTTCCAGCGCGTGCTCTCGCTCTCGCTCCAGCAGCCGCGCAGCGAGCTGCAGCGCGGCGCCGAGCTGGTCCGCGGCACCAACCTCCGCAAGCAGGTCAGCGAGGAGCTGGCCAAGATCCAGGGCAAGGGCCCCGACGCGATCGCGACCCTCGTCAGCGCCCCCGATCTGCACCCGGTCCTGGGGGTGGGCGGCTACCGCTCGATCCTGCGCGCCTGCGACCGCTTCCCCAGCAGCCTGCGCGAGACCGACAAGTGGAAGAACTGGTCGGGGATCATCGCGCGCTTCAAGCAGCTCCAGCGCGTGGCGCGCGCCTACGAGGAGGCCCTGCGCCTGGCCGAGGACGCGGCTCAGCGCGGCAACATCAACCTGGCCCGCGACGCCTTCAAGACCAGCCGCTACGCCAGCGACCCCTGGTTCAAGGCGATCCTGGAGTTCCTGGCCCGCCCCGAGGTCGTCGCGGCCTTCGCCGAGCGCAAGAAGGAGGTCGAGAAGGGCGGCCCCGTCGTGCGCCGCCGGGTCGTGCCTCAGCCCGAGGGCGGCACCCAGCGCAACGACTGGGGCGCCAACTGGAGCGAGCGCTTCCTGGCCCTCGAGGCCGAGTTCAAGCAGGCCAAGGACGACGAGCGCGCCAACGTCGTCAACCAGCTGGTCGAGCTGCTCAAGGAGACCGAGTCGCTCGCCCGGAGCAACCACGCGACCTGCGTCGAGATCGTGGAGTTCTTCGACGAGCACCCGCGCGTGTTCAAGGACACCGCCCCCCTCGTCGAGCCGCTCAAGCGCCACCACGAGCTCTACTTCAAGGGCCAGCTCGCGCGCGCGACCGGGCCCGCGACCCTGCAGGCTCTCGACCGCTGGTGCGCGGACAAGGGCTATGAGGCCTGGCGCGCGCAGCTGCGGCCGCTGCTGCGCGTCGTCGCCATGGGCGGCAAGGCCAACCGCGGACGCGAGAAGAAGCGCGAGGGGCGCGCCGCCGCGCGCGAGGCCGTCGCCAAGTTCTCCGACAAGCGGCTCGGGATCGTGGTCGAGGGCTTCACCGACCTCCTCGACTGGATGCAGAAGAAGGGCTTCGCGCCCAAGCCGATCAAGGACGAGCTGGACGCGATCTTCACCCGCGGCGTCGAGCGCGCCGGCGACCCGGTCGCGGGCAGCCGCCTGCGCGACCGCCTGGCGCGCCTCGAGCACAAGCTCGGCGACGACGCCTCGAGCGAGGAGAAGACCTTCCGCAAGCTGCTCGGAAACGTGATCAAGGAGGCCGTCAACCGCTCGCTCAAGGCCGTCGAGAAGTGCGTGGCCGTGGGCGAGGTCGGCCTGGCCTTCGACCTCTTCGCCTACGTGCTCCAGCTCGACCCCGAGAACGACCGCGCCCACAAGGGCCTGGGGCACATCAAGGTCAACGGCAAGTGGCTGCGCCGCTTCCTCGCCCAGCGCCTCCAGGCCGGCTACGCCTGGGACAGCAAGGTGTGCTGGCGCAAGGTCGGCCAGGACGAGCGCTACGCCAAGGGCGAGGTCTACGTGACCCAGTCCAACAGCTGGGAGCCGCTCTCCTCTGCCAACCAGAAGCACAGCAACCCCAACGACCCCTGGGTGATCAAGACCGAGCACTTCGAGCTGCGCTCGACGGCGGACCTCGCGGTCACCGCGCAGGTGGCCGAGCGGCTCGAGGCCTTCTACCTGCAGCTCTTCCGCCAGTACGACCTGTTCTTCATGGACAAGGGCGGCGCCAAGCTGATCTTTGGGATCAGCCCCAGCCAGAACAAGCCGCTGGTCGTGAACTTCTACCGCGATCAGGGCCAGTTCAAGGCGCACGCCAACCCGACCACCGACTGGGCCGCGGGCTTCTACTCGGGCGGCCAGCACGCCAGCTTCTTCTACGCCTCGGGCGGCTGGACCACCCTCCAGCACGAGATCGTGCACCAGATCCTGGGCGAGACCTCGCCGGGGCACGCCGAGGCGTGGCTGGCCGAGGGCGCGGCGGTCTACCTCGAGGACGCGTTCTTCCGCGACGGCGTGCTGACCCTGGGCGAGAGGCAGCACCACCGACGGATCGTCACCTACGAGAGCATGGAGCGCTCGGGCGGCAAGGAGCACAAGCTGCTCGACATGATCAAGTTCCGCACCAGCCAGGACTGGGACTCGGGCGATATCTCCAAGAACTACCGGGGCGCGGGCGCGGTCGTCTACTTCCTCTGCAACTTCGACGGCGGCCGCTACCGCGGCGACTTCATCGAATACTTGCGCGCGGCCTACAACGGGCAGCGCCCCAAGCTGAGTGACTTCTTCGGCATGCCCGAGCGGGTCCTCGACCTGCTCATGCGCCGCTTCTACGACCCCAACGCCAAGCTCGACATTCCGGGCGGCGCCGGCGCTTCGGCCGAGGACCTGAGCGCGGCGATCGACGCGCTCAAGAAGACGGCGGGCAAGAGCAAGCCCGACCTCGACCAGATCGCCGCCTCCTTCGACCTGGTCCGCAACGCGCTCGCGGGCGTCGAGACGAAGGAGGCCGAGAAGCAGGCCAAGGTCGCGGTCAAGACCCTCAGCAAGATGCGCAAGAAGCAGGCGCGCGTCGTCGAGAAGGCGATCAAGGCCGCGACGGGCGGCAAGGTGCTCGTCGAGCGCCTCCAGCGCCTGCAGGCG
>CALDQK010000895.1 GCA_937911525.1 uncultured bacterium | reverse complement strand
CAGCAAGCTCCCCTAGGGCTCGGTCCATGAGCGCTGCGCCTGCCTTCATGCGCTCATGGGCCTGACGCCGGACAGCGTCACGCTCTTCAGGCGGCAAGTCCGGAAGCCGCATGAGCTGAGGATAGAGATCTCGAGGTGGCGGAGCGCCCATCTTCTCCATCATGTCGCCCATGCCGCCGCCCATCATTCCTCCGCCTTCGCTGGGCCGGCTCGCAGGTCCCTGCTCCGGCTCTGCCCGCTCGTTTCCTCCCGCTTGTTCGGGGTGGTGCTTAGCGTGCTCGTCAGGCGTCTGACCCAAGGCGCACGGCGCCCAAAGGAGCAAGACCAGCACCAACACAGAAGAGATGCGCTGCGACATGAGATCTACCTAGCGCGGCGACTGCGCTGGCTGAGACGCAGGTTCCGCTTGGGTCGGAGACGCCTCGTTGGGCTCTTGGGTCACCCGGCTTCGCTGCTCCGCTGTGAGCAACTGGGCGGCTTCGCCGACCGTTCGTATCTGCAACAACCTCCAGTCAGCGTGAAGCGTGGCGATTTCTCGAATCTTGGCTTCGATTGTAGTCGCGTCAGGTTGGTCAGCAGCGGTCAGCAACCACAGCTCTTGTTCCGCCTGACCGACCTTTCGTTCGCTGGTAGCCGAATCGAGTAGGACTCGCTGGCGAAGTCGGTTCAGCGCCTCCCGCTGGCTGGACGTCAGCTGAAGGTGCTCGGCGTGATCAAGAAACAGCCCTGAGGCTCCTACATGGTAAAGGTGGGAAACCCCAGGGAAGCCGGGAAGACTGGAGCGCGACAAGGCTGGCGATTGAGCCGAGCCCATCGCTGGCCCCATGCCCTGCATGCCGCCCATGCCCTGCATGCCCATGCCCTGACCCTGCATGCTGCCGCTGCCGCCCTGCATGCCGCCCATGCCATGCATGCCCATGCCGCCCATGCCCATGCCGCCCATGCCCTGCATGCCGCCCATGCCCATGCCGCCCATGCCCTGCATGCCGCCCATGCCTTGCTTGCCCATGCCGCCCATGCCCATGCCGCCCATGCCCTGCATTCCGCCCATGCCCTGCATTCCGCCCATGCCCTGCATGCCGCCCATGCCCTGCATGCCGCCCATGCCCTGCATGCCGCCCATGCCCTGCTTGCCGCCCATGCCCTGCATGCCGCCCATGCCGCCCATGCCCTGCATGCCGCCCATGCCCTGCATGCCGCCCATGCCCTGCATTCTCCCGCCCCGCATGCCCATGCCACGACGCTGCTTTCCCATCCCTTGCACGTCGCCTCTGTTCTGCGTGCTGCTCCCCTCCTGCGCGCCGCCCTGGGGATGGCCAGCATCCAATGCAGCTTCCAGCCTGGCGACCTTTGCGCGGAGTTCCGCAATCTGCTGGGCCAGCGTACTATCGCTCCCGGCGTCATGTTCAGCATGACCCGAGTGATCAGAGTGTTCGCCGTCTCGGTGCTGTGGGGGAGCGTTACCGTCCTGCGCACTAACGCAGGCTGCCCCTGCCAATGTCGCTACAGCCGCCGCGATCCACCAACGTCGTCGAGTCATGTTTGTGTCCTTCCTTCCAAAAGCCCTTGCTTCAGGTTCCGATTACAGACAAAGATCACGGGCCTCGCCCGCGCCGCAGCTGGCCGAACAGCGCCATGGGCAGGCCAGGTCAATTCCGCCCGCGCGAGTCGTTGGAGTTTGCAGTCGTGTCAATCAGGTTGAGCCCTCGTCGCTCAAGCTCGGTGCGAAGATCTGGTGTCGGCGCGTCGTCAGGACCTACAGACCGGCTCTCTGCCATGGCCTTGATGAGGTCGAACGTGCTCACGATTCCGTGGGGCTTGTTGTCGTTCGTGATCACGAGGTGCCGGACGCGGTACATGTACATGAAGCGCGCTACCAATGGAACTTCCACGGTCTCTGGGATCGTATAAACCGGCGCCTGCATGAAATCTCGAACCGGGCGCCGGGACTCTTCTGGCAGCACCCGCACGAAATCAGCGCAGGTTACGATGCCGCATAGATCACCCCAGTGGTTGACGACTGGAACCGCATGAAAGCTCTGGTCGCCCAGGAGCCGACGAACGCGCGCGATCGGATCACTGTCCTTGACGGTCGTCAGCGCCGCCGTCATGAGATCTTTGACGATCATCAGCAAGCCTCCCGACCACCAAGTCCACGCCTGGCGAGGAGAGACTTGCGGCACTCAAATGCCTTGCGCACAGGAGCAGCAGGCGAGCTCTGCCCAAGAGGCGAATCTTGCCCGCGGTGCATAATCATCGGCCACCGGACCCTGGTCGTGTTGCACAGACGAACATGGCGTCCGCGCCACAGTTCGAGCACACGTGCTTCACTTTCTCCGACTTGCCCGAACCTTCGCCCGTGCCGACGACTCGCACGTCGCCTTTGCAATCCGAGCACGTGTGTGACTCCCCTACGGTCAGAAGATCCACGTGGGTCGTGTCACTCCCAACTCGGTGGAACACGACGTTCCTGCACATGCTGCACACCATCGCGAGGCAATCCCCGGGCCTGAGAGCTTCCGCCTCCGCTTGCGTGCTTATGTGGTTCATGTGCAGCGGGTGGGTTCCGTCATGCCTCGTGGGCGTCGCGCAGCCGCCAAGCAAGGCTGTGAGCACGACGCCGGCTGCAAGTGTGATCGACTTCATGAAGATTCCGGTCATGGCGAGCTCCTCTTGGGGATATTCTCGTGGGAGAGATGTGGTCACAGCTCTCGTGAATCCAGTCTCATTAGCAGCAATAAGCATGCCAGGTGAGCACCACGGCATAGAACGTGCTGAGCGAACCCCAGAAGGCGCAAGTGCGGCTAGTCGGAACGCCCCGCTCCCTCTGGGCATTGCAGTTCTGAAATGTTCAAGCTGCCTGGTCAGGTTCATGAGGCTCTTCACCCTCTCCCTCGGCGGCTGGGTGCCCCGCACTCGGTGGGGCCCTGTGCGTCGACCATCTCGGGAAAAACCGCGGCGTGCGCTCCATGTAATCGGCGTACTCGACTGGGAACTGCTCGAGCCCGAACGTATCTGTTTACCGGGGGGGCGCGCCGGTACGCGCCTCCGGCGACATCCCTTGCCACCCTTCTTCCTGCCCGGCTTCTTGGGCTTCTCTTTCGGATCGCCCTTCGAGAAGGGCGACGCCTGGCGTTTTCCGGCTCGCTCCAACTCGTCCACCCGCTTCAGCAGGCGGTTGACCATGTCCTCCAGGGTGGCGACGCGCTCGCGCAGGTCGGCGTTCTCGACCTCAAGCCGCCCCGCGTAGTCCTGCCAGCTCTCGCCCTGATTGCGCCCCATGCATGGCGACACACATCCCGGATGCCAGAGCCGCGCGGGCCGGAAGTCCCATCGCGGTCGTCACGCCGGACCGGCGGCACCGAAAGGTCTCGGATTCGGCGATGCGCATCTGAGGCGACCCGGTAAACAGATAGTATCCACCCCACGCAGTCGCGTTCACGCTGGACCAGTACAGGTGTTGCCAGAAGAGTCCCGGCGCCCGGTTCGAGATTTCATGCAGGCGCCGGTTTATGCGATCCCACGCGCGCGTCCGGAGTCTAGGTATCGAGGCCGCGGAGCGGGTGGTGTCCGCTGCCCACCGAAGGCGGAGACGATGGGCAAGGCTGAACAGCCGTGGCGCTCAAGCTCATCCTGCGACGACGGCCGCTCAACGCGTGACCTTGAGGGCAGCGATCTGACCCTGGCGAGCGTAGTCCGTGGCTTCTCCGAGGACGCGTGCAGCCTCCTGAGGGGCGTGAACTCCCATTGAGTTCTCGGCGGCGATGAAATCGAGGCGCCACTGCGCCTTGCGCTGGAACTCGCGAGCCTCACTGAGCTCTGCGTCGCTTGCGCCAGAGGCCTTCGCCGCGTTGATCGCCTCGATCAGGTCGACGATCGCGGACCCCCCTCGCTGGAGGAGCTCGAAGTTTCGTGACTGAATCCCGTCGACGCGAGCCTTGAGCTCGCTCTCGGAGAAGTGGTGGCATGTTTGGCACGCACGGCTGATGTTGAGCAACGGGCTGCGGACCCAGTGGTCGGACACCTTGTTCGCGCCCTCACGGACATAGGGCATGTGACAGTCAGCGCAGGAGACGCCGCTGCGAGCGTGGATCCCTTGGCTCCACAGCTCGAACTCTGGGTGCTGGGCCTTGAGGACTTCTGCGCCCGTCTCCTTGTGCTTGAAGTCGTAGAACCGCTTGCCATTGAGCTCGGTTTCGTTCCAGAAGGCCTCGGTCTGATCCGCCGTCAGGCCCTTCCCCCAGGGGAAGGTCAGCTTCATGCCGCTCGAGCAGTAATACTCGACGTGGCATTGCCCACATACGAAGGAGCGCAGCTCTTGGCGGCTGGCCTGGTTTGGGTCGTAGGGCTCGCTCCTCGATCCAGAGCGCCACTCCTGAATGCTAGGAAGGTGCGGCGTCTCCGCGTCCCCGGCAGCCAGCGCCTGAATCCCCTGAATGAAGCCAGGGCGGGTCACCCGAATCGACATGGTCTCCGGGTCGTGGCAATCCACGCACGAAACGGGGTGTGCACTGCCGGTCGCCTCGAGCTTGGCGTGCAAGTCTTGGTAGGAGTACTTGTACGTCTCCTCGAAGCCCTTGATCGGGTCGCCGTCGCCCAGCTCACGGTAGAGCGGCATGATCGAGGCGTGGCAGTGCAGGCAGGAGCCGCTCTGAGGCTTGCTCAAGCGCTCAGTGTTCTCTTGGTCCTCCAGCATGTAGGCGTGCCCGCGCCGATCGCGGTAGTCAATCGAGAACGCGTAACCGCGGAACATGCGCTGCAACCACGGGTCGCGCTCGATCTTCTGCTCCGGGAGGGCCTCGCTGCCTCCATGTCCGCCGAAGCGCGTTCGGGTCGCGATCGCCGTCTTGGCGTATGAACCGTACTGGCGGGGCCAGTTGACAGCCCACTTCTTTGGATCCGTGTCTGACTCGGTGACCTCCACCAAGCGGACGAATGGGATGCGGGCTTCGGTCTTGCGCTCGAAGATATTGATCAAGAGCGAGGTCAGTGCCACGGCGCCGACCGCGACGGCGACTGTGATCCCGGCGAAGGTCCTGAGGGAGATCACGCGCTCGGGGGCAGCCTCGGCGTCGGACGAGTTGGACGCCGCATTCGGCACCCTGGATTCTCCGTCGGGCGCTCCCGCCTGGCTTGGGCTTGCGTCGGGGTCTGCGGCAGCGGGCCTCACCTCCTCAGGCCGCGTCTCAGGGTTAGTGCTCGAGTCAGACGAAGTGGAGTCAGAATCAGTCACTCGTTGCTCCAGTCCATGGGCCCGCCCAGCCCCGCGCGGGGTCCGTGTCCCACGTCTCGATGGCAGTGAACGCAGCTCCCGGCGTGGAAGCTGCTCGTGTCAGCCACGCTGTTCTCAACCAGCTCCGCATGGCAACGAAGGCAGTTGTCTTGAAGAACCCGCACGTTGACCTGACGCAGTCGGATCGGTTCATGGAAGTCCTGGAGCGTGAACGCCTTTGAATGGACGAAGCCGTTGTCTGCTTTACTGATCCACTTCGCCAGGCCGGATGGCGGGAGGTGGCAGTCGTTGCACGTGGCGAAGGCGTGGTGGCTCGACTTCTGCCACGAGTCGTACTGAGGCCGCATGATGTGGCAGTTGGCGCAGGAAGCAGGGTCCGAGCTGAGGTAGGAGGTGCCCTTCGCATAGTGGAAGGTGTAGGCGCCCACGCCGATCAGGTATCCCACGAGTGTGGCCAAACAGACCATAAAGATTCGAGTTCGCGACGCTCGGCTCGCTGTCATGAGGCTGACCATACCCACGCGCCACGAGCTTTCCACCCCGTGCAGTGACGAACCGTGCGCCGGCTCTCGCCGTCGTTCCGTTGTTCGACGGCGCCTTCGCGAAGCAATAGAGGCTTCTGTCAGGCAGGTTCGTGTCCCTCCGGTGAGCGTGCATGATGGTGGGCACCACGCTTAGAACGTGCTGAGCGAACCCCAGAAGGCGCAAGTGCGGCTAGCCGGAACGCCCCGCTCCCTCTGGGCATTGCGGTTCTAAAATGTTCAAGCTGGCTGGTCAGGTTCATGAGGCCCTTCACCTTCTCCTTCGGCGGCTGGGTGCCCCGCGCTCGGTGGGGCGCTGTGCGTCGACCATCTCGGAAAAAAACGCGGCGTGCGCTCCATGTAATCGGCGTACTCGACTGGGAACTGCTCTAGCGCGTCTTGTTCCTCACGCTTCGCGAGGCGGATGTACATGGCGATGACGAAGGGCCACAGCGCTAACGTCGCCAGCGTCGGCCACTGGATCATGAAGGCGAGGGTGATCACGAAGATCCCTGTGTACTGCGGGTGGCGCATGTGCTTGTAAAGCCCATGCGTCACGAGCTTCCCTTCTGCTTCGTACACGAGCTGCCAACCCGAGGAGATCATCCAGAGCCCCAGGATCAGCAGCGCATTGCTCACCGCCATGACGATGAACCATCCGTTGCCCAACCCGAGCCAAGTGATCAGGTCGCCGAGCAGGTGACCGCTGACGTGGTCGAGGCCGATCTTGACGCCGAAGAAGTGCCCCAAGAGATAAATCGTCAGCGGGAAACCGTACATCTCGGCGAATAGGGCTACGAGGAACGTCGCCAGCGCGCCGCCGGATCGCTTCTCTAGTCGCGTCCTCAGAGGAATGAAGCGCACGAGGAAGAATAGGCTGATCACGACCATCGTGATCACCAGCCCCCAACTTCCGTAAGCGTAGTCTTCATGATGCATGGGGAGGCTCCGCTGGGGGCTTGGTTTCGCCGGCCGTCGGAGCTGCCGATCCCAGGTTGTAGAAGACCGCGAAGGCAGCCCCGAACAACCAGCCGAGGATGAATGTCTCGAGGACCCCGACGACCATCTCAGTCCAGGGCATCTCCCAGCGCATAATGCTCTCGACGTCGACCCCGTGTAGCAAGCTGTTGAAGAAGCGAATCGACGCCTCCTTCGGCACAGTCGCCATGACGAACACGCAACCGACGTACATCAGGGCCATGGTCGTCCCGAGGGCAAAGCCAAAGCGCCTGATGCTCAGTTCATTTCTCATGAGGGATACCTCCGGCCGAAGGGTGGGATTCTTCGTCGTGAGACGTTGAACGGTGCCCACAGATAATGAGATGGCAAGAGAAGATGAGGATCAGAAGCAGGAGCAACCCGACTCCATCACTGACACCGATCAGCGGTAGGAGGAAAACGGCGACGAGCGGGAGGATGCAGCCGACGATCATGCGCAGCGTCGGGTTCACAGGCACAGGTCCTGCGCTCGGTGCGGTCGCACGGAGGCTAAGAAGCCCTTGTTCTCACGCGTGCGCCTGGACATCACCCTCGAGGCTCCTTTCCGTCGCTCAATTTGCCTCTACCGTTGCGGCGGGGGCCGACGGACTGGTGGCTGCTAAGGTCTCCGTCTTCAATCAGGGCCTTGCCGGAGAATGTTTGCAGCTTCGGTCCTGCCACAGGGTCGTTACGGAGGATCTGCGCCACGTCTGGCGCGAACAGGATGGGTCCTGTCCGCGGGACGTGGGTCCCTTTGGGGAGCACCACTACGCCGGCGTCGCTGATGAACGGGAAGCGCTCGGCATCGCTGGTAGGGTCGTGGCCGATGGCCACGCCCGGGGCGAGGCTGCAGTTCTTGTCCATGAGGACGCGCCGCAAGCGGACGTCGCGACCAATGTCACAGCCGGAGAAGATCACAGAGTTCTCGATCACGGCCCTGGCCTGCACGAGGCAGTCGTAGCCCAGTAGAGACCCAGCCAGTTTGGCGTTAGCCACAATCGAGCCTTCCCCCACCATGCTCTGGACGACATCGGCTGGTGCGTCGCTTAGCGAGAACTGGGCCGGGGGGTAGTGGCGTTGAGCGCTTCTGATCTGCCACCGGGGGTTGTAGAGGTCGAGTGACGACAGGGGGTTCAGGACGTCCATGTTGGCACCGAAGAAGGAGTCAATGGTCCCCACGTCACGCCAATAGGGTCCGTGCGTCGCCAGTGCGCCAGGGATGCGGTTGTTGCGAAAGTCGTAGGCGAAGACGCGCGCCCCTTCCTTGACGAGCTTGGGAACAATGCTCTTCCCGAAGTCATGCTCCGACGACTCGTCTTGCGCGTCGGAGCGGAGCGTTTCGTAGAGGACCTCCGTCCTGAAGATGTAGTTCCCCATGCTCACCAGGCAGGTGTCAGGCTGGCCGGGCAGCGGGACAGGCTCCGCAGGCTTCTCCTCAAAACCCGTGACTCGGCCTCGCGCGTCGACTTGGAGTACCCCGAATCGACGCGCCTCTGAGCGCGGCACTGGGAACGCAGCCACTGTCAAGTCAGCACCCTGGTCGTAGTGTGCTTCTTCGAGTTGGTCGACCGCGAAGGTGTAGACGTGATCGCTCCCGAACACGGCCACGCTCTCCGAGGCTGCCCGCTGCAAGAGGTGCAGGTTCTGGTAGACGGAGTCTGCGGTCCCCTCATACCAGCACTCTCCCGCTCGCATTTGCGCCGGGACGACCTCAATGAACTCGCCCATGCCTGAGAGGCGCCAGTTGTGGTTCACGTGCCTGATCAGGCTCGTGGCCATGAATTGGGTCAGGAGGTAGACGCGCCGATATCCCGAGTTGATGAGGTTCGAGAGGACGAAGTCGATGAGGCGGTAGCGGCCTGCGAAGGGCATGGCTGGTTTCGCGCGGTAGCAGGCGAGAGGGCCGAGGCGGGACCCTCGACCACCTGCCATGACCATTACAGGCGTGCTCTTCAGGTGCCTGCCGCAGTAGCCCACGGCTCCATGGGCCCGGGCTCGGGTCCTGCGCGCGCTGCTCACCTCGGCGTCTGCGCAGGGACCAGAGCCAGGTTCCAGAACTGGGGGCCTGGCGTCCGTTCTTCTGCCGGCGCTCACTGTTCAGGGACCTCGGGCTGCTGCCGCCTCTCGCCGATCTTCTTGAGCGTCTCCATGAGGTGAGGCGCATGGTCCGAGGTGGCTTCTCGAACGACGTCACTCAGTGACACGACACCGACCAAGTACCCCTCGCCGTCTGTAACCGGCACCCTTCGCACCTGGTGGACATGCATCAACTGGCACACGTCCTCGACGCCGTCCTCCGGCGCGCAGGAATGCACGGATTGGGACATGGCGGTTGACACCGTCAATTCCGTCAGCGGGCGATTCTGCAGGTAGGCGGCCATGCAGATGTCTCGGTCCGACAGCATGGCGACAACGCGACCGTCCTCGAGGACCGGGAGCGCACCGCAGTCATGATCCCACATGAGGTTGGCGGCCCGATTGAGGCTGTCGCTCGGCGAACAGCAGGCGAGGGGGTCGCGAGTCATCAGTTGTTCAACAGACGTAGCTGCTTCCATGTCTTCTCCTCTCGACAAGTGGTCTTGTGCTCCAGCGGGCCCACGGCAGTGCCCGCCTGCGGGCGTGATCCAGCGCTGTCTTTCACCCTCGTCTGGCACTTCAAAACGACAGCCTCAGGAAAGCAGCGACGGCGGGTCCGTCCTGGCTGGTCACGAGACCCAACAGGTGGAGACGTCGCTCACCTTGCTCGTCCTCAGGGATCAACGAGAGTCCTTCTGGTGAGATGCTCAGCGCATAAGGGAGGCGGAGCTCTTCATGGAGGGGCACCGGGTCGACCGCAGCCGGACCAAGCTCGAGTCGGGCCAGTTCTTGAATCGCGTGGTTCGTGCTCCAATCGGCCGTGGTAGCGAAGACCGTCACACGTCTGGCGTCGATCAGTTTGGGGCTGCAGACCAGAGTCCCCCTGACTTCTAGCGACCCAAGCTTCGGGTCCTGCGAGACTCGCAGCCCTTCTTTGCTGAAGCGGCAGCAGCGGATAGCCTCAGCGTCAGCTCGAGTGCTGTAGCACCCGTCGGTAGAGGAACACTTGATCCATTGTTGTTCGGCGACAGCGTCTCCCGCACAGGTCGCGAGGACGGCCTTAGCAGTGGGCAGGTCGTCGCCGAAATCCTCTACCTGCAGGGCGCGTTCGCCCGCTACGGTCTGAGGCGCCTCCCGGCCAGCAGGCTCCATGAGAGGCCCATTCGCGCACCCCACGAGCGCGAGCAGTACGAGGAGGCGGCGAGTCAACCGGGGCGCAAGAAGGGTCACTCTTCTCTGACCCCTGCAGGGGAAGAAGGATGCGAGGGAGTCCTCTTCTCCGCCTCGACAACGCTGTGAAGTGTACGGACGAGTGAGTCTGGACTGAGGCTGATCGAGTCGATCCCCTGTTCAACCAGGAACGCAGCAAACTCGGGGTAGTCCGATGGCGCTTGGCCACAGATCCCGACGGGGCGGCCTGCTTGGTGGGCGGCTTGTATCACCATGGTGCAAGCGCGTCGCACTGCGTCGTTTCGCTCGTTGAACAACTCGGCCACCCGCTCCGAGTCCCGGTCGACACCGAGGATTAGCTGGGTCAAGTCGTTGGAGCCGATCGAGAAGCCGTCGAACACCTCCGCGAACTCCCGGGCGAGGAGGACGTTCGCAGGGATCTCTGCCATGACGTAGACTTCGAGGCCATCCTCCCCGCGTGACAGACCGCCCGCCCGCATGGTGGCCAACACAGCGCGCCCCTCCGCCGGCGTACGGCAGAACGGGACCATCACCCTCAGGTTGGTGAGGCCAAGCTCCTTCCGCACCCGTGTTGCGGCCGCGACCTCCAGCAGAAACCCCTCTTGGTAGCTCGGGTGACCGTAGCGGCTCGCTCCCCGCCAGCCGAGCATAGGGTTCTCCTCGTGGGGTTCGAACTGCTCCCCCCCGAGCAGTCGGGCGTACTCGTTGGTCTTGAAATCGGAGAACCTCAGGATCACAGGTCGCGGCCAGAAGGCGGCTGCGATGGTTGCGATGCCCTGAGCTAACACGTCAACGAGGTACTCTTTGCGATCTCCCCAACCCCGCGTCAGCTCGGCAATCTCCTTTTGCACATGCTCGGGGAGAGTCTCAAAGCGGGTTAGAGCCAGGGGGTGGACCTTGACCCAGTTGGTGAAGATGAACTCCATGCGCACGAGACCTACGCCGTCACACGGAAGCTGTGCGTAAGTGAACGCACGCTCAGGATCAGCGAGGTTGAGAAGTACGCGCGTCCGGGGCTTGGGAAGGCTGCCAGGGTCGATCTCCTCTACCCTGAAAGGCAGCTTCCCGCGGTAAACGTGACCGACCTCGCCTTCCGCGCAGGAGACGGTGACCTCCTCTCCCATGGGGATGCGCTGCTTGGCTTCGGTGGCGCCTACGACAGCAGGAATCCCTAGCTCTCGCGCCACGATCGCGGCGTGGGAGGTTCGGCCGCCGCGCTCCGTGATGACCGCCGCCGCGAGTTTCAGGATCGGCTCCCAATCGGGATCGGTGATCTCGGTGACGAGGACATCACCCTGGCGAAAAGCCCTCATTTGGCTGGGGTCGCCGATGATGCGGGCAGGTCCAGAGGCGACGGCCTCCCCCACCGCGAGTCCGTCCACAACACGCTCTCCCTGCTCGGGGAGGCTGAACAAGCGCAGGACTGGGCTTCCTCGCTGGCTGTGGACAGTCTCTGGGCGCGCCTGGACGACGAACAGCTCCCCAGTGATGGCGTCCTTCGCCCACTCGATGTCCATGGGAGTAGGGCACCCTGCGAGTGCGCTGTAGTGGTCCTCCACTGCGAGCGCCCAACGGGCGAGTTGGAGGACTTCGTCGTCGAGGAGGGAGAAGCGCTGGCGCTCCTCGATCGGCACGGGACGGTTCTCCAGTCGATGCCGGGTCGGTTCGTATGCCAGGCGAAGCTCCTTGGCCCCCACTTTCTTTCGCAGGATCGAGCGAAAGCCCTCCCTGAACGTGGGCTTGTGGACGAGGAACTCGTCAGGCCCGACGCGTCCCTGCACGATGTTCTCTCCAAGCCCGAAGATCGATGTGAGGTAGACGACGTCGCGAAAGCCCGACTCGGGGTCGAGGGTGAACACCACGCCGGAAGACGCGTGGTCGGCGCGTACCATGCGCTGCACACCTACCGAGAGAGCTACGCCAAAGTGATCGAACCCCATGTCAACGCGATAGCTCACGGCCCGCGCTGTGAACAGGCTGGCGAAGCAGCGCTTCACCGTGTCGAGCAACTCGGCTTCTCCCCGGACATGGAGGAAGGACTCTTGCTGCCCTGCGAACGACGCGGTCGGAAGGTCCTCTGCAGTCGCGGAAGAGCGGACCGCCACGTGGATCCCCTCTGACACATCGGCCGAGAGTTCTTGGTACGCGTCGCAAATCGCCTCGGCCAGCCCATTCGGATAGGTGCCCCCCAGGATGCAGCGGCGCGCTGCAGCAGCGCGCCTCGCGAGTAAGTCGACGTCGCGGCAATCCAGGCCGGCCAACAGTTCCCGGAGTCTCCGCTCGAGGTCGTTCTCCCGTATGAACGTACGGTAGGCCGCAGCCGTTACTGCGAATCCGTCCGGCACTCGAACTCCAAGCACTGTGAGCTCCCGGAGCATTTCACCGAGCGAGGCGTTCTTGCCGCCGACTTCTGACAGGTGCTGGCGCCCAACGTCAGCGAGCTCGCGGATCCATGGCTCGGCGGTCATCTGCTGCGCCCTGAAGCTGGCTCTGCTTCTGCATTGAGAATCAGGGGCAGGCCATCTTTGCCAATCGGGACGAAGTAGTAGCGAGTGTTATTGCCTTCGAATGCCTTGTACTGGATGTACTGTGGTGAAAGCGTCTTCGTAATGGCCTCCTGAGCCTGCGCCTGGGCCTGGCCGCGGAGGACGATCGCCTTCGAGTCACCCTCCGCACGGATGGCCACGGCGTCTGAGAGTCCCTTTGCCTTTGTCCGCGCAATCTCAGCGTCTCGCTCAGCGACCTTGAGCTCGAACTCCTTCTGCTTGGCTCGCTGTTCCATAGCCAACTTGTCGGAGATCGAACGGGTGACGAGTTGGTCGTACTGGATGTGTTTGATCGCCACCTGCTCGACTTGGAGCGGCTTACCCTCGAGGACTGCCTTGAGCTTCTTCAGGACTTCCTCTTCGATCTTTGGCCCCTCGCGCGCAAGGTCGTTGTGCTTGTGCAGGGCGAACTCGCTGCGCACTATGGTCACGAACTCGGGTCGGATTACGTCCTCGTAGTACTCGCGCCCAATGCTCGTGTGCAGATCGTGGAGGCGCTCACCCTCAGGGCGGAAGGTCACGGTGACCGTCGTCGGTACGTGCAGGTCGTCCGCCGTGAGGACTGCCACCTCCTCGTCGCGGCTCTGCCACGTCACGTCGTAGATCACCATGTCGTTCCAAGGCCACTGGAAGTAGAACCCCTCTGGCCTGACCTGCGTCTCGAGCGCAGGCTCGTTGAGGACGATGTACTTCAGCCCCATTTCTCCGGGCCTGACGGAGGTACCGGTGCAGCCGGTCAGGGCGGCCAGCGAAAAAGCTGCCAGCCCAGCGCTTACCCTTCGGGCGAGTTGCGAGTCTCTTCCAATGATCATGGGCATGTTCACTTCCTCTGGTAACTACTCTTGGTGGCCTCAGTAGCCTCCAAAGCGCTGGGTGATCCGGGCCTGCACGATCTGCTCGTGGAGCCTGTGGAGACCTTTCCGTGCGGGTTCAAGACTGCACGCAAGCGAGCAGTATTCTTCGGCCGCAAGAATCGACCCACGCTGCAATGCGAGCCGCCCCAACTCCAAGTTTGTCTTCGTCAGCCTCCCGCGGGCAGTTGCCGCCGTGTCGAGCAGCAGCTGATTCAGGGCCTCGTCGTCGGTGAGTGAACGAGCCCCCTCCCGCAGGAGCGCGTAGGCCTTCTTGTAGCTGTGGGCGGCCCGCTGAAGTAGGTTCTCGTCTTTCCCCGCCTGGAAGTGTCGGCTCAAGCTCGCAGTCCGCTCGTCAGCGCGCTCGACGTAGCCTTGAGCGCGCTCTAGGTGTCTCCGCAGCTTCTGCTTCTGACGATCTGAGGTGATCCGCTGTGTCTCCTGGGGCCTGCTTGCCTCGGGCAGGTTGCGGAGGATCCGGGCTGCCTCAGCAGCGCTCGTGGTGCCTCGATATCGCTCGAGGATCGAGTTGAGATAGAGCCGGGCGCGCTCTGGCTGCTCAACAGCCACATACGTCTTCGCGCTCTCAAGGAAACCTTGCGCCAGTGATTCCAGCGCTTCCTCCTCAAGTCGCTCCATGGAGCCCCTAAGACTTGGGTTCAGCTTGGCTGTCAGGCGGGCTTCAACGATGGCCTGGGCGAAGAGGCCATTTCCTAGGCAGAAGCGCGCAAGCGCCAAGCGCTGGTTGGCGTCGTCGCGGTCGACCCGAGCGACCAGGAGCTCGTAGTGGCTGGCCGGGTCCACGCGATCGGCGGTCAGGGTGAGCTTCTCTGCGCGCGGGAAGACCGCCGTCAGGACGACTTCGGAGTGGGTAGCAGACGTGACGTCGCCGATCACCACCTCGCCGGTGGTGAGGCGAACGGTCTCCCCACTAGCCAGGGGTGGAAGGATCACTAGGATTGCGGTCGCGGCGGCTATCAGAACGGGTTTGCTCATGAGGGAGATCAGTCGCAAATGCCTTGCCACCCTGCTATCGGCTGGCAACACAAGCCGCAGCGAGAAGGTCATTTCAGGGCTGAAACGGCGGACTCGGAGTACTTCGCTGCACGGGTCCCATGCATGTGACGGCCGTCATGGCGCTGACACAGGGCGGGACGAGAGGTACCCGCAGTCCGAGTTGCTTGCCAGTCGAAGGCGTCGACCAGTCGCCGTGAAAGGCTCTGAATATGAGCGCCTACCGAGCTGCTAGTCGGCCTGTCAATCGAGGCTGTCGAGGGCCGTGAGCGCCTGCTCGAGCTCGCGCGCTGCTCCTACACGATCGCCCCGATCCAGCAGCGCAACCGCCTGGCCGAAGGCTTGCCGCATGCGCTGGAGCGCCAGCTCTTCGAGCGCTACACGCGAAGCCGGGTCAGTTCGAGCACGCGCTTCAGTGATCGACAGCCGTTTGGTCTCGACCCGGCGGTGCCCGCCAGGGTCGGTGTATTCCAACCTCACTGGCAACTCTCCCTTGGTTCCTGCCTGGAGTCGCAACCTCAGCGCGACGGTGCGCTTCTCCTCAGCGGTGAGCGTCCCCACGTTGAGGCGCAGCGTCGTCGGTTGGCCTTCGAGCTTCGTGAATGGATCGAACCGCAGCGTCGCGACGCCAGCTGGGATCTCAACGGTCAAGAATGCGTCCTTGAGCATGGGCGTATTCATTAGGTCGTCCCATAGGAGCTCGCGTACCTGGGCCAGGTCTCGTACGTAGTAGTACCGTCCGCTGTGCTCCAGGGCAGGGCGCACAAGCTCCGCAAGGAGTCGCTCATCGAATCCAGCTCGGCCCACACCGAACGTCGAAATCGAGATCCGCCGATCAACGAGATCATGCACCCGAGCGTGGAACCGCTTGAGGACGGTCGTGTCAGCGCGCTTGGCGTTGTGCATGCCGTCCGAGAAGAGGAGGACCCGGTTGATGGCGCGGGGGTCCTCTAAAAGGAGCCGCTGGCCATCAGTAGCCTGGAGCGTCTGAGCCGCCAGCTGCAGGGCCTCTTCAACGTCCGTCTGTCCTCCAGGATACAGCCCATCGATAGCCCCTATGAATCTCCGGAGCGTGCGCTCCATCGGCGTGGACCCGGTGACCAGGTCTTCAACAGAGAGAGGCGACGACATTAGGCGCGGCAACACAGAGCCGCGCATCCCGTCCAAGTCGCCTCCCGCCGGCTCCAACTGGGTAGGAGGGATCACGAGCCTGGAGCGCTCGTTGAACGCGATCAGGCTGAAGATATCACCAGCCATGTAATGGCGTAGAGACTCCTTGACCGCCGCCTTGATACGCTCAAGCTTGTCCTCCTCAGCCATGGAACCGCTGACGTCAACGACCAGGCACACGTTTTTGGGTGGGCAGTCCGCAGCCATTAGCCCCATGTCGGGGGACGAAGTCGGCTGCGGTGGTGGCCAGGCTCCAGGGCCTCCTTCCGCTGGCGGTTCTCGACGTGAGCTGCCATGGGACGCGGACATCGTGCGACATGTAGAGCAGCGCACACACTCCTGGTCACCTCCCTGACAGCGGCGAACTCGTGGGCAAACGCACAAAGCCCAGGCCAGCAGCTGCTTTCTGAGCTCGTCCTCACTCACACTTTCTTCACGCAAGTCAGCCAGGTACCTCCTGACGCGAGTTCGTTGCATTGCCAGCGCCTCTTGCGGATTCGCGCTGCTACTGTTTGCGAGTTGGTCGGCTGTGCCCACCACAACGGTCAGCCCGAGCGATCGCGGGTCCGTGGGCGAGGACGAAAGCTCAGTCAAGAACGCCTGAAGTCGCTGCTCACCCGCCAGAGGGGAACTTGGGACCGGCTCACCGAGCCTGCTACCGATCCTCGCCTGGCAGCGCAGACACCTAGGGAAGGCCGCCTCGTCCGCGTTCAAACGCTTGGATCCGTCTTTGGCGAGGTTGGATTCGCCCTTGGGTTGAGGGGTCGCACATGAAACCACGGTCACTGAGGTGAGCGTCGCCAAGGCAATGGCGATTGGCTTTGACCTCGAAGGCAGAGGCCGGACCGTCCTCTTCATGATTACCTCTCCCACTGTTCGAGCGCTACAACCAGGCCGGACCGACAGGAGCTACTGCACTCGTAGTGCAATGTGACCAAGCGGTGCGTAGCAGGTCCGGCTGCGGCCAGCTAGTTTGCAGAGTTCGCACTCTGCCGTGCACTCCGCGCCCCCCAAACCATCGTCGCCGCAGCGAACAGGCTGAGGGCGAAACCCAACGCCTGAAGGTAGAGGAGGCGGCTCCATGGGTTGGGAAGCAGTGCCAGGAGCATCCCCAGGGGCACGAGCGCGCTTCCGGCGAGCGCAGCCCAGGAGACAGCCAACCGCATGCGCAACGCCAGCGACGTCCTCGGGATAGTGAACCCGATCGCGACGTTGAGCAAGCCAAGCAATCCCAAGTGGCCGTGGGCGTACATGACCTGATTGCGTCGGACGGGCGGGTAACGCAACCACTCCTTGATCCAGGTGACGTCGTGGGCAGCCCCCATGAAGGCACCGGCCAGAAGCCCTAGGGAGATTAGGGCGAACCCTCCCACGAGGTTGCGGCGAATGGGATCCACTGGTGTCTCCAACTGAATGTGATCAGCAGTGGGAGGGGTCAATGGCCGCCGGTCTCGTGCCCGCCGTGGTCATGGCCGCTGTGATCTCCATCTCCGTCCTCCTCGGAGTTGGGATCGCCACACGTGCAGCGCTCTGGTTCTCCTTTGCAATGACCGCAGTCGCAATTCTGCATCTCACCGACCGTGCAGACGCAGTCTTCCTGCGGGAGTCCGGTCACGGCCTTGGACGGATCAGCTTGGAACTTCTGGAGGCAGTCGGACGAGCAGAAGTGAAACCGGGTGTCGCGGTAGACAGAATCAGGCTGGCCAACCACCTCGATGGTCATTCCGCACACCGGGTCCCGGGCGTGCCCAGCTACGAGCGTATCGGCTGTCGCCCTCGAGTCCGTCGGCTTCGGGGCTTCGACGGCCTGCGACTCGGCAGGCTCGGGGACGGCCTGCGACTTGGCAGGCTCGGAGTTGCCGGCCGGCGGGCTGGCTTCTGGACAACCCGCTAGGAAGAGTGCTGGGACCAGGACTAGGATACAACTCGAATTCGAAGACACGGTCATGGCATAGCTCCATTGTTGGGGCAGGGGCGATCCAGCCCCTGATTCGGATGAGGATCAGGCCGCTAAGGGCTAGACTGCTCCCGTCCCGTCGTGGGCGGAGAAGAACCGCGCGGTCCCCTGGTCTTCGAATGCCTGACCCAGGCGCTCTAGCGCGTGGGCGTAGGCGGCCGTCCGCATGTCGGGGGTAGCTCCGCGCTCCCAGCGCCCGTAGATCGACGCGAAGGCTGAGTCCATAGTCTGGCGAAGGCGCTCTCGGACTTCACTCAGGGTCCAGCGGTAGCCGGCTCGGTTCTGCGCCCACTCGAAGTAGCTGACGACGACTCCCCCTGCGTTGGCCAGGATGTCCGGGACGACCAGCACGTCGTTCTCCATGAGTACCTCGTCTGCTTGGCTGCTGACGGGGCCATTTGCGACTTCGACGACGACGTTCGCGCGTACCCCGTCTGCGTTCACCTCGGTGATCTGGTTTTCAATCGCGGCAGGGATCAGGACGTCGACCTCCAGTTGCAAGAGCTCCGCGTTCGTGATCGGCGTGGTCTGGTGCTTCATGCAGTCGGCGCACTCACACACGCTGCAGTCGCAGTAGACGTCGTGGAGTCCGCGCCGCGCGTTCTTCGCTTCGATCAGCGCCGGGATTTCGAGGCCGTCTGGGAAGAAGATCCCGCCCTTGGAGTCACTCACAGCGACTACCTTGTAACCATCGGCGTGGAGCAGCTGGGCCACATGCTGCCCCGCATTGCCAAAGCCTTGCACAGCGACCCGAATCGAACTCGGCTCCCAACCCCGAAGGCGTTCCAACTGCTTGAGGCAGTAGTACGCGCCGCGACCGGTTGCTTCGTCTCTCCCGAGGCTCCCGCCGAGGGAGAGTGGCTTTCCTGTGATCACGTCAGGCGTTCGGTGGCGAACGATGCGAGAGTATTCGTCCATCATCCAGCCCATGACGCGCGCGTTCGTGTAGACGTCAGGCGCAGGCACGTCAGTCTCTGGCCCGATTACATCAGCCAGTCGCTGGACGAACCCTCGGCTTAGTCGCTCCAACTCCAGCGGTGACAGAGTCTTGGGGTCGACGGTGACCCCACCCTTGGCCCCTCCGAACGGAATGCCCACCGCTGCACACTTGAACGTCATCCACAGCGCGAGCGCCTTCACCTCGTCGAGTGAAACGTCCGGGTGGTATCGGATGCCACCCTTCCCTGGGCCGAGGGTGTCGTCATGACGGACGCGATAACCCGTGAACAGGCGAAGTCCGCCGTCGTCCATCCGGACGGGGATCGAGACCTGTGTAATGGAAACGGGTTCGCGAAGGCGAGTCAGGACTTCTGAATGCACGTCTACGAGCGCAGCCGCGCGCTCGAGGCGGGTCAAGGCGTCGGAGTAGAGCGATCCGTGCACGTCCGAGGCAACCGAGGTGTCAGCGGTCATGGCGAATTCTCCGAGTTTTCGGGGTCCAGCAGCCCGATCCACGCGTTCAGGATGGACCGCGAAACTGGCATTGCCCATACCTCGTCACCGCCCGTCGCCCAGTAGGCTGGGTAGGTCACGGGAAGCGCCAAGACATCCAACAAGAAGCCAACCGCCTCCGAAGCGGGTAGGACTCCAGAGAAGGTGGCGAAGTACCAAGGAAGGCCAGGCAGTGCATCTCCACTCGCCTCTGCCTGTTGCCGGTGGGATCTTGCCGCCAACTCCACGTTAGGTCGCACTGACACTTCATTTGGGCGAGACGTCGACACGCACCCGGGGCCAACGAGGGTGAGGGCTGAAATGAGAACGGCCTCACACACCTTCGTCTTGGTACTCGCGCTGGGTCGTCCCATGGTCATGGACGAGCACCTAGCAACCCTCATGCCCGCGTGGTGGGCGCTGTTGTTGGAGCCTCCACGCAAGGGAAATGGGGCAGCTCATTTCAGTCCTGCAATGCCGAGCCAGCGCTTCTCCAGTCGCCGTCCGCCCACTCGCAGAAGCCAGCGGTTTCGGTCCCAGGCAGCAGCAGATTGCGGGGGTTGGTGCGCAGCTTGCTGTCCACCACCTAGCTCTATTGCACGCATGAAAGGAGAACAGATGGAACCCGAGAACTCTGATCCCGGCGAGGGTTTTCCTGACGAAGACGACGAGTCCACGCGCACGACCCTGGCGCGTGTGCTCGCATCTGAGATCACGGGTCCTGTCTTCGGTCTCCCGTTCTTCATGAGCGTCTTAAAGAGCCGGCTCATGCGGCACTGTAATGAGGTCGGTCCCGACGTTCCTCAGGTTCTCCTGCATCTCGCTGAGGGTTCAGTGCTGGACCTTTGCCACATCGTGGAGCTCTCCCCGAAGTGGATCGCAGCTGCTGTTTTCCGCGACGACGCTGACTCCTGCGACAAAATGGACGTTGAGTTCGTTCCCTACGAACTGATCATCCGAGTAACCCTCACTGGGAGATCCGCCGAGGGCCCTCGCCGCTTGGGGTTCGACGTCAACCGCTCTGTTGCCGCGCTGGAAGCTGCAACTGCACCGACATAGGGGCCGAACTGCATGCAGTTGGGCCTGGCCCTACTGCGGGGTGTATCAGGTCAGGCTGTCGCTCGCTCCATCTTGCCTACGGTGCAGGAGCTTGGGGCACTGTCCGGTAGACGAGAACTGCATTCGGGTTCAGCACGACAGGCAGCCCGTGCCAGCCGGCGTAGATCCGGATCCCGATCGGGTCGTCGCGCAGCTTGGCGTAGGCGTAGAACCCTCGCAGGTCGCGCACCAGCGAGGTCGCGCCCTGCGCGCCTGCGAACACCGGCCCCGCCGGCACTTGGACCTTGCCCTCGGCCCAGCCGAGGACGTTGCGCAGCCGAGCGGGCGCTGGGAGGACCACGATCCGGTCGGGGGTGAAGTAGCGCGTGACGGGGCCTCCTTCAGGCTGGTAGGTCCCGTCGGTGAAGCGCCAGTCCAGCCCGCCCACACCCGCCCACTGCAGGTTCTCCCCGGTCAGGTTGGCGTTGCGGAGGATCGTCACGCCCAGCGCGTCGCGCACGAAGGTCTGGACCTCCTTGTTTTGGGTCAGGTAGCCCTCGACGTTGGGGTCGGTGATCGCGAGCGCCGCGCGCATTC
>CALDQK010000894.1 GCA_937911525.1 uncultured bacterium | reverse complement strand
CATCCCGCCATCCGCAACGCCAGAATCGTGCTGGTGACCGACCGGGTGGATCTGGACAAGCAGTTGCGCAATACCTTCGCCGCTTGCGGGCTGACGCCCGAGCGGGCGGCGCAGGCCAAGGCCGCCGGCATGAGCAGCGTCTCGGTCTCGATCGACGGGCTCGAGGCCAGCCACGACCAGCTGCGCAACCTGCAGGGGAGCTGGCGGGCCGCGACCCAGGCGGTCGAGAACGCGCGCGAGGCGGGGCTGTTGGTCTCGGTCAACACGCAGGTCAACCGCGTCAACCGCGGCGAGCTCGACGCCCTGCTCGAGCTGCTCGACGAGTGGGGCTGCTTCGCCTGGCAGGTCCAGTTCACGGTGCCCATGGGGCGCGCGGCCGACAACTGGGAGTGGCTGCTGCAGCCGGTCGACTTCCTCGAGGCGGTCCCCATGGTCGCGGCGCTCAAGCTCGCCGCCAAGGAGCGGGGGATCGAGGTCTACCCGGGCAACAACGTGGGCTACTTCGGCCCCCACGAGCACACCCTGCGCGGCGACCACTACCGGCGCGGGCACACCCTCGGCTGCACGGCGGGCCACTCGACCCTCGGGCTCGAGGCCGACGGCAAGGTCAAGGGCTGCCCCTCGCTGCCTTCGGGGCCCTACACGGGCGGCAACGTGCGCGAGCGCCCGCTGCGCGAGATCTGGGAGGACACGGCCGAGCTGCGCTTCACCCGCGACCAGACGATCGAGCTGTGGGGCTTCTGCGCCGGCTGCTACTACGCCGAGGAGTGTCGGGCGGGCTGCACCTGGACCTCGCACGTGATCATGGGCCGCCCCGGCAACAACCCCTACTGCCACCACCGGGCCCTGGAGCGCCAGCGCGAGGGCCTCGCCGAGCGAATGGTCCCCGCCGAGCCCGCGCCCGGCGAGCCCTTCGATCACGGCCGCTTCGAGCTGGTGCTCGAGCCGCTGGCCCGCAAGCGACTGCCGGTCGTAGAAGGAGCGCCCGCGTGAGCGAGCTCGAGCCCTGCCCCCGCTGCGAGCGCCACGTGCGCGTCGGCGAGCCCTGCCCCTTCTGCCGGCCGCGCGCGCGCGGCCTCGGCCAGCTCGCCGCGGGCGCCGCTGCCGCAGCGCTCGGCCTGACGGGGTGTCCCCCCGCGGGCCCCGGGGCGGGGACGCCCACGCCCAGTCCGACGGGGTCGGCCAGTCCGACCGAATTAGCTAGCCCGACGCAGTCGCCTGCCCCAGCCGAGTCGCCCAGTCCGGCGCCCGAGGCGAAGCCCGCCGAGGAGCAGCGCCCGCTGCCGCCATACGGCGCCGCGCCTCCACCGCCGCGGCAGCCTGGGGACGATCCCCGGGCACCCGAGCAACCCCGAGACCAGTGAGGCCAGCGCCCATGCCCCTCGAGCCATGTCCCCGCTGCCAGCGCCACGTGCGCGTGGGCGAGCCGTGTCCCTTCTGCCGGCCGCGCGCACGCGGAGTGGCCCCGCTGGCGGCTGGCGCAGCCGCGGCGCTCCTGACGGGCTGTCCCCCCAGCGCGCCGCCTCCCGCGCCTACGCCAGCGCCCAGCACGCGGGTCAGCCCCGGCGACGACGCCGTCGCGCCTCTCTATGGCGCGCCTCCTCCGCCTGCCACTCCCCCTCAGCCCGAGCCCCAGCCCCCCGAGTCCCAGCCCCCCGAGTCGCCCGCGCCCCAGCCGCCCAAGGAGGACTGATGCCCCTCTACCCCTGCCCCGCCTGCCAGCGCCACGTGAAGGCCAACGAGGCGACCTGCCCCTTCTGCTCGGAGGACCTCCCCCGGCGCCGCTCTTCGCCGGGTCTGGCGGCGGCCGCCCTCGGCGCGGCGGTCGCGCTCACGGGCTGCCCCGACAAGGACCGCGCGGTGGTCAAGTACGGCGCGCCTCCCGCGCCCGAGACGCCGGCCCCGGCCCCCGACGACAGTCCGGTCGCGACCGAGCCCACCGCTCCGGCCGACGAGCCGCGCGCGGTCGCCGAGTACGGCGCGCCGCCGCCGCGCCTGGAGCCCGGGCCCGAGGAGCCCGAGCGGGCCGCGCCCAAGTATGGTGCGCCGCCGGCTCCGCGAACTCCCCCTTCCAAGCCGGACGACTCCCAGTAGCCCGAGGCTCCCCGCTAAGATCCGCGCATGAAGATCTGTCCCGCCTGCCGCTTCGATCGCTGCGACGACACCGCCACGCGCTGTCGCCAGTGCGGAGCCGACCTGACCGTCGAGGAGGAGGACGAGGGCAACCCCGCCCTCGCGTCGGCCTGGTTCCACTACCTGACGATCCCCCAGATCGGCACGGTGGAGCTGGTCCCGGGCAAGGCCTTCATCATGGGCAAGAACCCGCGCAACGACCTCCGCCTGACCAAGTGCCCCGACGACGAGGCGGCCCGGATCTTCTGGACCGACGACTACGACGAGGCCGAGCTCGTGCCGGCCAAGGGCGCCAAGTGGGCGGTCAAGGTGGACGGGATCCGGGTCTCGGGCAAGCCGCGCACCCTCAAGGGAGGCGAGGAGCTCGAGCTGGGCCCGATCGTGTTCAAGTACCTCAAGAAGGCGACCCCCGTCGAAGGCGCGACGCGGCTCAAGCGGCGCGGCTCGCGGCCCACCGGCGGCACGGCCGAGCCCACGATCGGCAAGCGGCAGTTCGGCGACCGGGCCAAGGCCAGCGCGCTCGAGCCCAACCAGCGCACCCTCGGCTCGCTCAGCAAGCCCGTCTCGACGGGTGGCTCGAGCGCGCGGGGTGGCTCGCCCGGACGGAGCGCGGGCCCCAGCGGCGGGGGTCGGACCCGCGCCACGGTGCGTCCCGTCGACGTGGCCAAGGCGATCGAGCAGACCAAGGCCTTTGGAACCCTGCGCGTCTCGGGGCGCGCCGGCCGTGGCTGGGTCACGGTGCGCGGCGGCAAGCCCCAGCACGCGGCCTTCGGCGAGCTGACGGGGCCGCGGGCCCTGGCGGCGATCCTGCGGCTCGGGCCCTGCAGCTGCTACCTCGACCCCGGCGTGCCCAAGCTGAGCCGCGGCGAGAAGCTCGAGGTTGGCTTCGCCGCCCTCGCGGCGCGCCTGGCCAACCCCGCTCGCCGGCCGCCACCCCGCGGCGGCGTGCGCCCCCGCGCTGGAGGGCGCCCCGGGCGCCCTGGCCGGCGTCCGCCCCCGCGGGGACGCCGCTAGGGACTCGGAGGAAGCGTGACCGATCCAGACACGCTCCGGGCCATGGTCGAGCGCCACGACCCTCGGATCGTGGCGGTCGACGCGCTGGTGGAGGCGATCGACGCGGCGCTCGAGGCGCTGCCCAAGCAGGCCAGCGACGACTACGGCGAGCCCCTGCGCGTCCGCAAGCTGCGCCGGGGAGACGTGGCCGAGGCCGTGGACCTCGCGCTGCGCTCCTTGCCTCAGCTCGACATCGGCTACGGCGAGCAGACCCTCGGCAAGGGCTGGCCCGAGAGCTACGAGCCGGGTCAGAACAAGGACGTCGACGACTTCGAGCAGCTCGTCTATCCGACGGCCTTCATGGTGTTCGCGGCCCAGGTCGGCGCCCAGCTGCACGTCGGCTTCGGCTTCTCGGCCAGCCGCAAGCCCTCGCTGGGGACCTGCTTCGCCTCGCTCGCGCCCTGGCGCAAGAACAGCAGCGAGAAGACGCTCCGCAAGAAGCTGGAGCGCTTCGCGAGCGAGGGCGCCCAGGTCTCGTGCTCGCTCGAGACGGCGCGCCTGTGGCGCGAGCTGCGCGAGCTGCAGCAGGGGGACCCCGAGGCCCAGGTGGCGGCCGACCCGCCCAGCGACAAGCAGCTGGGCTTCATCGCCTCGCTGCGCCGACGCAAGGGGCTGGCGGACGACGAGGCCTTCGCGGACTTCATGCAGCCCCTGGCCGGCGTGCGGAACCTGCCCGCGCTGGAGAAGGCGGCCGCCTCGCTCCTGATCGACAGCCTGCTCGAGCTCCCCGACGTCGAGAGCGCGCCGCGCCCGCGGGCCAAGTCCAAGCCGGCGGCCAAGCCCAAGCCA
>CALDQK010000893.1 GCA_937911525.1 uncultured bacterium | reverse complement strand
GCGGGCGAGGTCAAGGTGGTCGACTTCGGCGTGGCCCGCCACGTCGACCGCGAGCGCCTGACCCAGACCGGGGCCCACGTCGGCACGCTGACCTACATGTCGCCGGAGCAGGCCCGCGGGGAGGCCTCGCAGGCCAGCCCGGCCACCGACGTGTTCGCGCTGGGGGTGATCCTCTACGAGCTCCTGACCGGCGAGCTGCCCTTCACGGGCGAGGGGGCCCTCTCGCTCCTGCACGCGGTCGTGAACCAGGACCCCGACCCTCCCAGCGCGCGCGAGCCCGCCGCCGCGCCCTACGACGCGGTGGTGCTCAAGGCCCTGGCCAAGGACCCCGCCGAGCGCTACCCCAGCGTGGCCGCCTTCGCGCGGGACCTGGTCGCGGCGCGCGGCGCCGAGGACACCACCGCTAGCCGTGAGGAGCGCGCGGCCCGCCGCGGTCGGACCCTGATCCGCTTGGTCCTGGCGGCGGTCCTCGCAGGCTCCGCGCTCGGGGCGGCGCTCCTGGCGCGCCGCTGGAGCGCCGGCCTAGGCCCCGCCGAGCAGCGGCAGGCGGGCGCCGAGCTGCTCGAACACACCTGGCGCCTGGCGGGGGAGGAGGCCCCCCTGACCTCCGCGCGCGCCGCGCTGGAGGAGCTGGGCCGCCGGCGGGAGGCCCTCTGGGCCCAGGCTCGCGAGCCGCGCGCCGAGGAGCTGGGCGCCGCCGTCTCGGAGGCGGACGCGCTGCGCGAGCTCGCCGCGTTGGCCAGCGGGGACGCTCCCGGCGCTGGACCTGAGCCGGCTCCAGCTCCCAGCGCGGATCCCGGTCCGCTCGAGCTGGCCTGCCGCGCCGCCCGCGCGCTCGAGCTCGAGCCCGCCGGCCTCACGCCGGAGGGGGCGCGCGAGGTCCTGCGCTCCCTGGAGCGGGCCCGCGCTCGCGGGTTGGCCCGCCCCTGCCTGCGCGGCTGGTTGGCCCGGGCCCGAGCGGCGCGCGGGCTCGCCAGTCAGCGCGTCGCCCAGCAGGTCCTCGAGGACCTCCAGCTCCTCGCGCAGGTGCGTCCCTTGCGCGCGCCGGAGCACGACGCCCTCGTGCGAGCCTACTTGGCGTTGGAGGAGCCGACCCAGGCTCGGCGCGCCCTGGCCGCTCACCCGGACCCTGGCAGGGAGCTGCGCTGGGAGGTCGGGCTGCTGCGGGTGGCGCACGAGCTGGAGGACGATCCGCAGGGGGCCTGGGCGGCGATCGCGAAGCTGCCCCGAACCGAGGCGCTGCCCGAGCGGCGCCGCGAGCTCGAGCAGCGGGCGCGTCGCCAGCTGGAGCTGCTGACCCAGGGCAGCCTCGACGGAGGGCAGCTGCGCCTGGGCGTCGCCTACGCGCGGCTGATCGAGCGCCTGGCCGAGCCCGGCGCCCCGCGCCCCGCGGGCTTCGAGCGCCTGGTCGCGCGCGCGACCCGGGTCTCGAAGGGTCAAGCCCGCTCCGCGCGGGACCTGGCGGACGTCTACCCGCAGGACCTCGAGCTGCAGCTCCTGGTGGGGACCTACTCGCGCTTGGTGATGCCGATCACCTCCAAGCGCTGGCTGCTGCGGGTGCTCGAGCGCGCGATCCGGCTCCTCCCGCCCGCGGAGCGCGGGCCCCACGAGCACTTGCTCTGCTTGGAGCTGGCCGAGGTCAACGATCGCTACTTTCATCACTACGACGCCAAGGAGAGCCGCAAGTGCCAGCGCCTGGCCCAGCGCCTGCTGGCGGGGGAGCCCAGCGAGACCGAGCGGGCTCAGCTCCTGGCCTCGCGCTCTCGCGTCGCGCGGCGGCTGGGCGAGCTCGAGTCGAGCCTGCGCGACATTCAGCGGGCACGCGAGCTCGAGCCGCGCTCGGCCCACTTCCGCCTCTACGAGGCCTTCACCCAGCGCCTGCTGGGCAAGCCCCAGGCGGCGCTGGAGCTGGCCGCGGACTTCCTGCTCCGCTGCGTGGACACCAGCACGATCAACAACCGGGCCGCGGTGGTGGTCTTCGAGGCGGCGCGGGAGCTCGAGCGCTACGAGCGAGCGCGGGCCTCGCTGCGCGCTTTCGTCGCCAAGCGACCCGAGTACGGGGGCTGGCGGATCCGGCTGGCCTGGCTGGTCGCGAGCGAGGACCGCGCCGAGGCTGTCGAGCTGCTCGAGGGCGCGGCGCCCTTCCTGGGCACCAAGGAGGGCGCCTCGCTGCGCGAGGCCGTCAAGGCGGCGCTGCACCGGCTGCGGACGAAGCAGGACGCGCAGCGACTCCTGTTGGCCCTGGTCGAGGAGCTGGAGCGCAAGCGCGGCGAGACGGACACGCTCCCCTGATGGATTCACGCGACCTTGCGCTTCCGTATCGCTGGGGCCACTCTTCCCCCATGGGCGCCCGTTCCCGCAGCAGCGACTCCAAGCTCCGCGTCTTGCGCCGCCAGGCGGCGCAGGGCGGGGACGTGGCCGACCGCCACGCCTGGATCTCGACCAGCCTGCGCCACGGCCAGCTGCCCGGGATCGGGCGCGAGATCCGCGAGCTGCCCGAGCCTCTGCGCGACCAGCTCGCGCGCGAGCGGGTCCAGCGCGGGCGCTGCGCCTGGTGCGGTGGCTTCGAGCGGGACCACCTCCGCTGCTGCTGCGCCGAGTGCTACCTCGAGGTCGGCGTGCTCTGCTTTCACTGCCCCAAGCAGCAGGCGGACGCCCCTCCGCCTTGACGGACCTCCCGGGGCGCGCAGACTCGCCCCATGAGCGACGCCCCCGACGCCACCAGGACCCAAGGCGGCCTGCGCCGCCTGCTCGGGCTGGCGCGCCCCGAAGCGGGTCGGCTGGCGCTGGCGACCTTGCTCCTGCTGCTCGGCTCGAGCTTGACCCTGCTCTGGCCGCTCGTGATCGGGCGCCTGATCGACGTGATCGCAGCGGGCGAGGCCGCGGCCGCCCTCGACCGGGCAGCGCTGGGGCTGCTGGTCGTGTTCGGCGGGCTGGGGCTCGTGACCGCGCTCCGCTCCTACCTGTTCGACGTGGCCGGCGAGCGGATCGTGGCCCGCCTGCGCGCGACCCTCTACGCGGCGCTGATCCGCCAGGACCTGGCCTTCTTCGACGCCAGCCGGACCGGCGAGCTGACCAACCGCCTCGCCGCCGACACGACGGTCCTCCAGAACGCGATCACGCTCAACCTCTCGCTGGGCCTCCGCTTCGCGGCCAGCCTCTTGGGCGCGCTGGTGATCATGACGATCTCGTCCTGGCGCCTGACCCTGGTCATGCTCGCGGTCGTGCCCCTGGTCGCGGTCGGGGCCACGATCTACGCCCGCATGCTGCGCCGGCTCTCCAAGCAGGTGCAGGACGCCCTGGCCGACGCGACGGCGGTGGCCGAGGAGAGCCTGGCGGGGATCCGCACCGTGCGCTCCTTCGCGGCCGAGGGGCGCGAGGCCGCCCGCTACGAAGGCGCGGTCGAGGCCTCCTTCGAGCTGGCTCGCCGCCGAGCCCGCCTGCGCGGCGTGTTCCACGGGGCGACGACCTTCCTCGGCTACGGCTCGATCGCGGCGGTCCTGTGGTACGGCGGGCGCCTGGTCACCGCCGGCCAGCTCAGCTTCGGCGGGCTGACCTCGTTCATTCTCTACACCTTCACGGTCGCCTTCTCGATCGGCGCCCTGACCTCGCTCTGGGGCGACCTGGCCAAGGCCGTCGGCGCGAGCGAGCGCGTGTTCGAGCTGATCGAGCGCGCCCCGGCCCAGCCCCTCGGCGGCCGGCGCCCCGCCGAGCTGCGCGGCGAGGTCCGCTTCGCCGAGGTCGACTTCGCCTACCCGACCCGGCCCGACCTGCCCGTCCTGCGCGGCTTCTCGCTCACCCTCGCCCCCGGCGAGACGGTGGCCCTGGTCGGCCCCTCCGGCGCGGGCAAGTCGACCGTCGCCGCGCTCCTGGCGCGCTTCTACGAGCCCGAGCGGGGCCAGGTCCTGATCGACGAGACGCCGGCCGCCGAGCTCGACGCCGACTGGCTGCGCGAGCGGATCGGGGGCGTGGCCC
>CALDQK010000892.1 GCA_937911525.1 uncultured bacterium | reverse complement strand
GAGGCGCAGCGTGTCGGGAATCATTGAGTCTCACAAAGAAGTTTGAACGCATTTCGCCAGTAGTTAGCGCGTGGCAATTGCTGATTATGCGATTTGAAGATGTTGTTGATTTCTGCTGAAGTTTTTCCGAATGCGGTTTTGACGGCAACTGAATACACGTCTTCGCTCGTGATGCCGCGAAAACGGTCACACCAGCGCTCCACGTAATCCTGCGAGTCTTGCGAAACGGCCCCGTGGCAAACATTATTCGAGATCACATCGCGGAGATCAGACGGGAGGATGTGATACTTCTGGTGCAGCGCGTGAACGGTCGGAACGCCGACGGGTGGGACGGGGGAAGATGCCATGCTGCTAGACTTGTTCTCTTCAACGTGCGCGCCGTTAAGTTATGTTTCCACGCTGTCGCTCCCGCCTGCTCGCCCCCGCCGATTCTCGATAAGGGGTGGCTGCTCGCGTCCAAGTAACAATGTCCTCGGGTAATTCTCGGACCTATGTGAAAAACCCGTACAAGTACAAAACCGTACTTTGTGAAACGTTTAGCATGACCGGCGAGTGTCGCTATGGCAAGAAGTGCCAATTTGCACACGGTGTGTGTGAGCTGCAGTGGAATAACGTGCAGCCGGTGTTGTCGTCGCCGCCGTCCATGATTTGCCTGAATCGTTCATTGCTCGTGTCCCCGCCCCTGCCGCGCGAGCCGCTCCCGACGCGCTTGTTCAGCGCTCACGGGCGCGACTTCCAGACCGGGACCTTCCTGGCGCTGGAGGGGAGCACCGAGCTGCGCCTGCGCGCCCTGACCCACGGCTCGCTGAGGCTGGTCGACGAGCTCCTCGCCGGCGCCTTCCCCTGGCAAGTGCGCGGGCGCGGCTACGGCCTGGGCCGGCCCGGCGACGCGCCCGAGGGGGACCTCCCCGAGCGGGTCGAGCTGGTGGCGCGGCTGGGGCTGGTCCCCTTCCCCCTCTCGCTGGGGCGCGGCCACATGTTCGACGTGCTCGTCCCCGAGGAGGGCGAGGAGGACGACCTCGACGCGCCGCTGGTGCGCTTCTTCGCGAGCGACCTCTCCCGCCACCCGGCGCGCCTCGAGGCGGGGCCCGACCACCCGCTGCTCTACGCGCAGCTCCTCAGCCGCTATCCACCGGGTAAGCCGCTTCCAGCCGAGCCGCGTGACCTGCTGGACGCGGCGGAGGAGCGCTACTCCGCCGTCGGCGCGCGGGCCCTGGCCCTCTTCGTGGAGGAGGCTCAGCAGCCTCCGCGCCGCCCGCGGAGGGGACCCCAGGACCCCTTTCGCACCTAAACCCCGCTGAGGGCGAGGGGCCTAGGATTCCCCCTTGGGCAGACGGCCTCGTCTCGCCACTCTAGAGGCTGTAGGAGGGCGCCCGTGCGAAGCCTGAAGCTGCTGCTGGCCCTGATCGTGGTCGCGAACATGTTTCCGCTCATGGCGCTGGCCAAGGTCACGCTCGACCACCCCCCCGCCGAGACCCCGAGCTGCCGGCGCGCGCCTAGCCCCGCCGCGCAGCTGGCGCTGTGCGACGAAGAGGGCGCGCTGACCCGCGGGACCCTCGGCGCGCTCTACCTCGGCCTGCTCTGCGTCAGCGGCACGGCCTTCTTCGCCCACGTGTTCAACGCGCGCCTGCGGGACAGCGTATCGCTGCCCCCCGCCGCGAGCGGGAGCGGGACGAGCCCCGCCACCCTCGACTACCTGCGCGAGGCGACCCGCGAGGCGGGCGGCTTCTTGATCGTGGCTCACGCAGCGGAGGATCTCGGCCTGAGCGCCGAGCAGCTCGAGGCGGCGCTGGCGGCCGCGCGCGCGGAGGACCCGACGCTCGAGCTGCGCGTGGTCGCCGAGCGGCGCGTCCTGCGCCGCCCCCGGCTCTAGCCGAGCGAGGAGAGGACGGGCTGCAGCTCGGTCAGGACGTCGTCCATGGAGCGCGGGCGGTCGTCCGGGCTGCGCTTCATCGTCCGCGCCAGGAGGTCGTCCAGGATGTCGGGGCAGGAGGGCACCAGCTGCTTGAGCCGGGGCGGGTCCTCGCTGAACACCTTGTCGATGAACTCCCCGTAGCTGCGCGCCTCGAGCGGGAGCTTGCCCGAGAGGCAGTGGTAGAGCGTCGCGCCCCAGGAGTAGACGTCGCTGCGCTCGTCGGCGGTCTTGGCGCTGCGGACCTGCTCGGGCGGCATGTAGTAGGGCGTGCCGAGCGACTCGCCGTCGGCGGTGATCACCGAGAGCCCGGCCCGGGCCAGGTTCTTGGCGAGGGTGAAGCCCTGCAGCTTGCCCGCGTGGTCGCCCTTGCGGATCAGGATGTTGTGGGGGCGCACGTCGCGATGCACGATCTGGTTCTCGTGCGCGTAGGCGAGGGCGTCGGCGATCTGCGACATCAGGCCGAGGGTGACCTTGGCCGGGAGCGGGGTGCCGTTGCGCTCGTCGAGGACCTTGCCGAGGTTCATGCCGTCGACGTACTCGGTCACGATATAGAGGATCCCCTCCTGCTCGTTGACGTCGTAGAGCTCGACGATGTGGGGATGCGTCAGGCGGCCGCCGGTCTTGGCCTCGCGCTTGAAGCGGCGGAGCACCTTCTCGTCGGTCTCGGGCCCGACCTCGATCGTCTTGAGGATCACGGTCCGGTCCATGAGCAGCTGGCGCGCGAGGTAGGTCACCCCGAAGGAGGTCACCTCGCGCTGCTCGAGGATCTCGAAGCCGTCGATCAGGTGCGGGTCGAAGCCGTTGACCTGCCCGGGGACGACGTCCGGCGGGGCCGCGCTGGGCCGGCCGCCGGTGAAGCCCTGCTCGGGCGCGCTGGTCGTGCCGACCGGGCTGACCTCGAGGATCATGTTCCCGATCTTGATCCGATCACCGTTCTGGATCAGGACCGCGCCGACGCGCTGCCCGTTGACGTAGGTCCCGTTGCGGCTCTGGAGGTCGACGATCCGGCACAGATCCCCCCGCGACTCGATCGCGCAGTGCTTGCGCGAGAGGAGGGGGTCATCGAAGGCGTAGCTCGCCTGCGCGCTCCGGCCGAGCGTGACCGGTTGGCCCGCCGGGACCGGTAGCACCTGCCCGGTCCCGGGGCCCTTGAGGATCCTCAAGTAGATCGACACGCAGACGTACCCTCGCTCGGTCGCGCATTATAGGCGCGCGGCACCCGTTCGCGCCGCAAGCCTATTCCTTGACGGAATTTAGTCGGCGGAGCGGGCAGGGTCTAAGTGCCTGCGCCAGCGGCGCGGAGCTCGATCAGGAACACCAGCTCCCCGTCCTGGACCTCTACCGTGAAGCGCCCTCCTGCGCGCAGGATCGCGACCCGGGCCACGGTCAGCTCCCCCGAGTCGAAGCGCTCGCGGGAGCGGTGCAGGTCGGCCACGGGCCCGCCGGCGTCGAGGAGCAGCTCGGGGTCGGGGGCCTGGCCGCGGACCGCGTAGCGCAGCAGGAGCCGGACCGTGTCGCCGCGCTGGTCCCCCACCAGGCGCAGGGACCCGATCGCCTCGGCCCGGGCGTACTGGATCAGGCGGTCGAGTCCGCGCGCGAGCAGGTTCGCGTCGGCGTGGACCGAGAGGCCAGGCAGGAGGGCGGTCTCGAGGGGGACCTCCTGGCCGGCGACGCTGAGGCGGTCCGAGGCGCGGGAGTCCGAGCGGCGCCCGAGGATCGAGCTCAGCTCCACGGGCTGGTGGGCGACGTTCTCCTGGGCCAGGGCCACGACCTCGCTCGTGGCGAGGACCAGCTGCTGGCTGCGATCCAGGGCCGTGACCAGCCCGATCAGCTGCGCGCCCGAGACCAGGGCGGCCAGGTCGCGCGCGCTCTCCTCGCTCCCGTCCGCGTAGAGGATCCCCAGCACGCGCCCCAGCGCGACGACGGGGATCGCCAGCGAGGCGCCCAGGGTGGCGACCTCGCCGCCCGCTGCCTGGCGCAGGAGCTGCGGGTCGACGGGGGCGTCGCGGACGGCCGAGGGCGAGACGGCGGCCGCGGCCAGGCCCAGGCCGCCCGAGGTCGGGTGCTGGAGGAAGAGCAGGACCCGATCGGCCGCGGCGGCTTCGAGCGCCTTGCCGAGGATCCCCTTCACGCCCCGCTCGACCTCGACCTCTCCCGCGGCGAGGAGCATCGCCTCGAGCAAGCTGGGGTCGGCGCGCTTGTTCGCCTTGCGCAGCGCGTTGGAGGAGCTGGCGGCGACGTCGGGCGAGCTCTTCTGGCGGCGGATCATGTCGGAGGAGCCGCCGCCGATCAGCTCGATGTCCTCCAGGCGCACCTGCGCGGGCTGGTCGCGGAACACGAGCAGCGTCCGGCCGATCTTGACCAGGTCGCCGTTGCGCAGCGGGACCGACTCGATCCGCTCGTCGTTGACGAAGGTCCCGTTGGTGCTCCCCTGGTCCTCGAGCAGGACCAGGCCGTTCTCGGGGAGCGGGCTCAGCTTGGCGTGGATCGAGCTGGCCTTGGTGTCGTCGAGGGTCAGGTCGGCGCGCGAGCTGCGCCCGATCGTGGTCACCCCCTGGAGTCGCACGAAGGCGCCGCGGTCGTTTCCCTTGACCACGACCAGCTCGGCTTGCATGGGGCCCTCCTGTCTCGGGCGGTTGGGCTGGGGGGGCGGCCCTGCTGCTGCTGGGGGTGGGAGCGGGGGTGCAGGCCTACTTGATCCACGAGCGGCGCCGCTAGCGACGCCGCCCGCCCTCAGCTAGCCGCGATCGGCAGCCGCGCTGCGGTCCGCGCCAGCAGCCCGGGGGGGTCTCCGCGCAGCTCCTTGAGGGCGCCCGCGATGTAGGCGGTGCACATCCGCTTGCGCCAGGAGAGGTGGTAGTCCGTGTTGTCCAGCGGCTTGGCGGGCCGCGCCGCGCCGGCCGCGAAGGCCTCGATCGCCTCGTCGCTGAGCGGCTTGCCGAGCAGCTCGTCGGTCGGGACCGAGACGGGGTAGCTCGCGACCGCGCCCAGGGTGACCCGGGCCTCGGCGACCACGTCGCCCTCGAAGCGGAACGCGGCGCCGACGCCCAGCACGGGGAAGTCGAAGGAGCCGCGCCGACGGAGCTTCCAGTAGGTGCTCTTCCAGCCCTCGCCGAGGGCGGGCAGGTGCACGGCGGTCAGCAGCTCGTCGTGCTTCTTGGTCAGGTAGGCCATGCCGTCGTCGTGGTAGAGCTCGTGCAGCGGGATCCGCCGCTCGCCCTCGGCCGAGACGAGGGTCACCTCGGCGCCGAGCGCGATCAGGGCCGGCGCGGTGTCGCTCGAGCTGACGGCCCAGCAGCGCGGGCTGCTCGGCGCGACCCAGCAGGTGCCGACCGTGACCTCCTGCTTGGCGGTCCCGTCGGGGCCAGGCGCCTTCTTGCAGAAGTCGATGGCCTGGCGCCACTCGTAGTTCTGGTTGTAGTAGTTGCAGCGCGTGTCCAGGCAGAGGTTGCCGCCCAGGGTCGCCGAGTTGCGAATGTGGGGCGTGGCGACCTTGCTAGCGGCGATCGTGAGCGCGCGCCGCGCGGGTCCGAGCTCGCCGGTCCGGGTGACCGCGCTGAGGTTCAACCCCGCGCCCAGCGTCAGCTCGCCGCCGCTCGTGACCGCGCGCAGCTCGTCGAGGCGACGGAGCGAGACGAGCACGCTCGGCGTCTGGTGCCGGCGCTTGAGGTTGGGGACGAGGTCCGTGCCGCCGGCCAGCGGCTTCGCCGTCGGGCCCTCTTCGCGGAGGATCTTGGCCGCTTCGGCCACGCTCTTGGGGGCGTGGTAGCGGAAGGTAGGCGCGCGCATCATTTGCGGAAGACCTTCGTGGCAGAGCTCTTGCGCTCGGGGACGTTGGTGGCGCGGCCGTCGCCGCCCTCCCAAGGCGGCGGGACCTGGAAAGGCTCCGGCCAGCTGATCGCGGGGAAGCTCTTGGGGCCGTGGCGGCCCTCCTTGCCCTTGCGCTTGGCGTCGAGCGCGCGCAGCACCTTGTCGGGGGTGATCGGGGTCTCGTCGATCCGGACCCCGACCGCGTCGAAGATCGCGTTGGCGACCGCCGGCATGATCGGGAGCAGCGGCCCCTGGCCGACCTCCTTGGCGCCGAAGGGCCCCTTGGGGTCGGGCTCCTCGATCAGGTAGGTCACGATCTCGGGCATGTCGAGCGAGGTCGGGCTCTTGTATTCGAGCAGCGAGGGGAACTTGTGCACCGAGGCGTGGCTGCGCTTGGGCGGCAGCCGGCGGAAGGCCGACTCCTCCATGATCGCCTCGCCCAGGCCCATGTAGACCGAGCCCTCGACCTGACCCCGGACCAGGGTCGGGTTGAGCGAGCGGCCGATGTCGTGGCCGATCCAGATCTTGGGAACGTGGATCCAGCCCGTGTCGGGGCACACCTCGACCTCGACCACGGAGGCCGAGTAGGAGTAGGCGGGAGAGGGCCCGACGCCGCCGCCCTTGAAGCGCGCCGGCGAGCGGGGCGGTCGGTAGCTGCCGGTGGCGCCCAGCGTGCCGTGCTTGGCCTCGGCGGCCACGACCGCCTCGCGGAAGGACATCCCTTGCTCGGGGTCCTCGCGGTCGAACACGCGCCGCCCGGCGAACACCAGCCGGTCCTCGGGCAGGTCGAGCTTCTCGGCCACCGCGACCGAGATCATGGCCCGCGCCCGCTCGGCGGCCTCGATCGCGGCGTTGCCCATCATCAAGGTCACGCGGCTGGAGTAGCTGCCCAGGTCGATCGGGGTGATGTCGGTCTGGCCGGTGCGCACGTGAATGTCGTCGGGCCCGATCCCGAGGATCTCGGCCACGATCCCGGCCAGGACGTCGTCGCTGCCCTGGCCGATCTCGGTCGCGCCGCAGAAGGCGGTCACGGCGCCCATCCGGTCCAGGCGCAGCTGCACGCCCGAGTGGGGCATCTTGTTCCAGTAGATCGGCAGGCCCGCGCCGCAGAGGTAGCTCGAGCAAGCCAGCCCCAGCCCGTGGCCTTCGGGCAGGTTGCCCCAGCGCTCGCGGAAGCGGCTGCCCTCGACGACCTTCTCGATGCACTCGCCTAGCCCGATCGTGCCCACGGTCAGGTAGTTGGCGGTCAGCGAGTTGGGCTCGACCAGCATGTTCATGCGCAGATCGACAGGGCTCTTGCCCAGCGCGACCGCGATCTTGTCGAGCTGGATCTCCTGGCCGAAGCGGGGCTGGACGGTGCCGTGCCCGCGCTTGGGCCCGCAGGCCGGCTTGTTGGTGAAGGCCCGCGCGCCGCGGAAGCGATAGCGAGGGATCTGGTAGGTCACCGTCTGCAGAGCGCCGGTGTAGAAGGTCGAGGCCACGCCGTAGGAGCCGAAGGCCCCGCCGTCGAGCAGGGTCTCGAGGTCCATGCCGACGACCTGGCCCTCCTCGTCGACGCCCGTGCGGAAGCGCATCAGGACCGGGTGCCGTCCGCGGTGGCAGTAGAAGACCTCCTCGCGCGAGAGGCAGATCTTGACCGGCCGGCCGAGCATCATGGCCGCCTTACAGACGACCAGCTCGTGGTTGAAGGGGTCGGACTTGCCGCCGAAGCCGCCGCCGTTGGGCGTCGCGATCACGCGCACCTTGTGCGGCTCGAGCTCGAGCGCCTTGCTCAGCGCCCGGTGCACGTAGTGCGGGGTCTGGGTCGAGCTCTGGAGCACCAGGTTGCCGTCCTTGTCCAGGTCGGCCAAGGAGGCGTGCTGCTCGATCGGCAGGTGGGTGTTGCCCTCGTAGAAGAAGACGTCCTCGAACACGTGGGCCGCGCCCTCGATCGCCTCGTCCACGTCGCCGAACTGGAGGGCCACCTTCTTGTGGATGTTCCCCTCCTCGGCGTAGTCGTGGATCTTGGGCTCGAGCACCTTCAGCGCGTGCTCGGCGTCCTTGACGGTGGTCAGGACCTCGTAGTCGACCTCGATCGCCTCGCAGGCGGCCTGGGCTTGCTCCTCGCTCTGGGCGACCACGGCCGCGACCGGGTCGCCCACGTGGCGCACGATCTCGAGCGCCAGCGGGTGCTCGTCCTGGCTGACCGGCAGGATCCCGTACGACACGGGCATCAGCTCGCCGGTCATGACCAGGGCCACCCCGGGCATGCCTTCGGCCTTGCTGGTGTCGATCGACTTGATCCGCGCGTGCGGCCAGGGCGAGCGGAGCAGGCGGCAGTGGAGCATGTTCGGCAGCGTCAGGTCGTCGGCGAACTCGGTCTTGCCGGTGACCTTGGCCCGCGCGTCCACGCGCCGGCGCGGCTTGCCGATCACGTTCAGCTCGCGCTCTTCCGGCCGGTAGAGGTGTCCCTCGTTGATCTCGCTCACGCCTGGCCTCCCTCGGCGGCCAAAGCGTCCGCCGCGCGCTCGACCGACTCGAAGATCTGCAGGTAGCCGGTGCAGCGGCACAGGTTGCCGGACAGCGCCTCCTCGATCTCCGCCCGCGAGGGCTTCGGAGTCTCGTCCAGCAAGGCCTTAGCGGTCATCACCATGCCCGGCGTGCAGTAGCCGCACTGGCTGCCCCCCAAATCCGCGAAGGCTTCTTGCAGCGGGTGCAGCTCCCCGCCCCGCGCCACGCCTTCAATGGTCTCGACCTTCGCGTCGCCCACTTCCAGCCCCAGCATCAAGCAACTCAACACGGGCTGGCCGTCGACCAGCACCGCGCAAGCCCCGCACTCGCCGAGCTCGCAGCCATGCTTGGTCCCCACGAGGTCCATTCGCTCGCGCAGCACCTCGAGCAGCGTCTCGTTCGGAGCGAAGGCGACTTCGCGCTCCTCGCCGTTGACCTGGAAGGTCGCCAGGATCTTCTGATTCATAGGCCCTCTGTGCGCAGGGCGCAGAGGATAGCAAGCCCGACGAGGCCCTTCGCCCCCGGGCGGGTTAGCAAGCCACCCGCAAGGATTCCCCACGTGAGGATTCCCCACATGGGGACCGCCGCCGATCCCCAGACCGACCCAAGAAGGTCCCGTCCCGCAAAAAGAAGCGATACGAGGGCCCATGCCCCATGACCACCAAGTGCCCCTCATGGACCTGCCGGTGGTGCGAGTCGCAGCTGACGTACATGTGGTCCGGCTCGTGCCCCTTCTTCCAACCAAACACGTGGTGCAGGTCCACGCTCCCTGACCGCCCGCAGCCCGGCACCTGACAGCGTCTCCCGTCCCGATCCAGCACCCGATTCCGAACCGCGGGAGGAATGGTCCGCGTCACCCGGCTCGGCACCTCCCGCATGTCATGCAGCTCGCAGTCGCAGCGGATCATTCCCAGCTCCACCGGGTCCACTTCGATCCGCCCATCCCGAGTCTCCCGCGCCACGTCCCCACACTCCGGGCACTCATAGACCACCACTCGGTAGTTCTTGCTCCCGCCCCCGCTCTCCCCGGCCGCGAAGCGCCGGCACACTTCGGCCAGCGCCTCCGCCGCGTCGAA
>CALDQK010000891.1 GCA_937911525.1 uncultured bacterium | reverse complement strand
CGACCCCCCCCCTCGCGACCCTCCCCGTTTTCGCGTCGCGTGTCGCGACCCGAAGTCGATTCGCCCAGGCGTCATCGACAAGCGCGTCCAATACACGATCGAGGGCCTCTTCGCCGCGCGCAAGGCCGGGTTCGCCGACTACCCGGCGGTGCCCGACGACCTGGACCTGGTGGAGCGGGACGACCAGATCACCTTCGAACTCTCCCTGGACGACAAGGTCGACCGCGAGGAGGCACTGGACGTTTTCAAGGTCGACGACGACTTCGAGGCGCACGAGGCCGCGTGGGTCGAGATCAAGCGCGAGACGAAGCGCATGCGCAAGCTGCTGAGCGAGACGAGCCGCTTCAAGCGCTCGTCGATCAGCGAGCGCCTGCTCGACGCGGACACGGTCACGGCGAGCTTCCCCGAGCTGCGGGAGAGCGCCAGCCTCCCGCTCAGCAAGCTCGACGAGGACGCGCCCCCCCTCGAGGGCATGCCGCGCACGCGCCTGACCCCGCGCCCCTTCGATCGCCAGCGCCTCGAGCAGCGGCTCGCCGAGGCCGACGCCCTCAACGACGCCGACACGGTCTCGATCGAGAAGCCAAACCTCGACGCCGACACCGTCGGGCTCGAGCGCCCGAGCGAAGACGAGGAGCCCCCTCGCCGCGCCTGGCCCATGACTCGCCGCAGCGACCGCTTCAACCGGCGCAAGGTGGCGGAGGAGGCGCAGCGCGCCGAGGCCGAGGACGACCTCTCCGACCACGAGAAGCCCACCCACGCCTGGCCGGTCACCCGCCGCGCGGATCGCCCCATTCGCCGCCGCCGCAAGACGGCCGAGCTGCTCGACGCCGAGACCCGCGCCGACCCCAACGCAGAGGTAGCAGAGGGCTCCTCCGAGGACCACTCGACCCGGCGCGCGGCGCGCCCCCTCCGCGACGCGCCTGCGCCGGCGGGGCTCCCCGCGACTCAGCCGGCGACGCGCGCTCCCGAGGGAGAGCTCGGACCCCTCGAGCTGCCCGACACGCGCCCCAGCCGACGCGACGCCGAGCTCGACGACGACGAGGCGCCTCCGCCCGAGGAGGGCATGCCCGCGACGCGCCTCGGCGTGCGGCCCAAGGACCTGATCCCCGACGTGATCGCGGAGCTGCGCGCCGAGCGCGAGCAGGAGCAGGAGAGCCTCGGCCCCGGGCGCCGCGCACCCACCACGCGCGTCTCCGTCAGCAAGGAGCGGCTGCGCGCCGAGGTCGAAGAGGCCGCGCCTGCAGAGGACGCGCCCGCGGAGGAGAGCGCGGAGGACGCGCCGGCAGAGGGGGGCGCCGCAGAGGACGCGCCTGCAGAGGCGAGCGACCACGAAGCCCAGAGCGAGCTCGCCCCCGACGAGGGCGAAGACGCAGGTTCCAATCCCGCGGAGCAGGACTCCGCGCCCGCAGAGGCTCCGCGACGTCGGGCCGAGGACGGGGCGGCCTGAGGCCGCTCCAAGAGGACGAGGAATGAGTGGACCGCGCGAGGCCTGTGGCCTCTTTGGCCTGTGGGGCGACCCCGACGCCGCGGCGAAGACGTATTACGGGCTCTTCGCGCTGCAGCACCGTGGCCAGGAGAGCGCAGGGATCGCGAGCACCGACGGCGAGCGAGTGGTGCGCCACCGGGGCATGGGGACGCTGCCCAAGGTGTTCAGCAACCGGGCGGACCTGCGCAAGCTGAAGAACCCGGTCGCGATCGGACACGTGCGCTACTCGACGACGGGCCAGAGCCAGCTCGTCAACGCGCAGCCCCTCGCGGCCAACACCCAGCACGGGACCTTCCTGGTCACGCACAACGGCAACCTGACCAACGGCGCGGCCCTGCGTCAGTCCTTCGAAGAGAAGGGCTCGATCTTTCAGACCACGAGCGACAGCGAGGTGATCTTGCACCTGCTCGCGAGCGCGGAGGGCAGCAGCGACCCGCTCGAGCGCGTGCTCGCCATGTGCCGCCAGCTGGAGGGCGCCTTCTCGTTGCTGATCCTGACCCCCAAGGCGATGTTCGCGGTGCGCGACCCGCAGGGCTTCCGCCCGCTCTGGCTGGGGCGCGGCGAGGGGGGGGCGGTGGCCTTCGCCTCGGAGACCCCGGCCTTCGACCTGACCCGGATCGAGCACGTGCGCGAGCTCGAGCCTGGGACGGTGACCATGGTCACCGATGCGGGCACGAGCGAGCACCGCTTCGCCGACGCCCGGCCCGCCCACTGCGTGTTCGAGCACGTCTACTTCGCCCGCCCGGACGGGACGCTCTTCGGCGACCCGGTGTGGCGCGCGCGCAAGGCCATGGGCCGGGCCCTGGCGCGTGAGCATCCGATCGAGGCCGACGTGGTCGTCGCGATCCCCGACTCGGGCAACGCCGCCGCCATGGGCTACAGCGAGGAGAGCGGGATCCAGCTCGAGCAGGGCTTCATTCGCAACCACTACGTGGGCCGGACCTTCATTCAACCCGACCCCTCCGAGCGCAGCCTCCACGCGGACCTCAAGCTGAACGTCGTGCGCTGGGCCGTCGAGGGCAAGCGGGTGGTCGTGATCGACGACTCGGTCGTGCGCGGCACCACCGCCCGCCGGCGCTGCGCCTACCTGCGCGCCGCGGGCGCGCGCGAGGTCCACCTCCGGATCTCGTGCCCGCCGATCCGCAACCCCTGCTTCTACGGGGTCGACTTCCAGTCCAAGGGCGAGCTGCTCGCGGCCGATCACAGCCTGGAGGAGATCCGCGAGAAGCTCGGGGTCGACTCGGTCGGCTACCTCTCGGTCGAGGGCATGCTGGGCGTGCTCAGCCGCCCGGCCGAGAGCTACTGCACGGCCTGCTGGACCGGCGACTACCCCGTCCGGATCCCCGAGGGCATGTCCAAGAAGTCCTGCGGCGAAATGCTCCCGCTCATCGAAGGCTAGGCTCATGGCCCGCGGCGAGTCCGAGCGCGCGCGACCCCGGCTGGCGGTGCTCTCGCTGGCCAGCCCGCCGCCGCG
>CALDQK010000890.1 GCA_937911525.1 uncultured bacterium | reverse complement strand
CACTCCTCCGCACCTTCCCCCACAAGCTCGGCACATGTCCCTCGGCGACCTTGGTTGCGCGGGGCTGGCGCTACGTACGCGCCGGGGGCAGCGGCGGGGCGAGGCGGGGCGCGGGCGAGGGCTGGCGGGGCTGGCCGGGGGCTGGCGTTCTAGCCAACCCTGGGACGGGTTGATTGCTGGCGTACGCCCCTGGCCTGCTCCAGGCGAAGCTGCTCCTGGGCGTGTCGCACGGCTCGGCGGGAGCAGCCACATGCTTGCATGACCTCCTTGGTGGAGGCGTTGGGGTGGGAGCGGAGGTAGTCAGTTGGGGTCATGCGGGTCGGAGGTATCCTGCTGCGCTATGAGCGACGAGAAGCTGCGAGAGCTTGAGCGACGGTTCCGCGAGACGGGCAGCGCCGACGACGAGTTGGCGTGGCTGCGGGAGTGTGCTCGGTCGGGTGAGAAGCTGGACTGGGACTCGTATTCGCGTCTGCATGAGTTGGACGTGGAGGCTGCGGCGGATTTATTGCGTTGGCGGGTGAAGACGGGTGACCTGAGCCAGGAGCGGCTGGAGGTGGCGGCGTGGTGTGGACACGAAGCTAGTGGGCGGATCGCTCGCTTGGAACCTATTGAGGCTGCGCGTGCCTTGGCACGGCGGGTGGCGGAGGGATTGGGAGAGGAAGGACGGCTCCAGGTGGCTGCGGCAGCAATCTCTTGCTGCAAGCGGGGGAAGAGGCACATTGGCCCTGACCTTGAAGCGTTCCTCGCGACGCCCTCGGCGGAGAACCGAGCCACCCTGCAGGAAACCGCGAGCTTCTTCGGGGCAGGCGACATTTTTCGGCCACGTGGTTACCTCAGGATTGTTGAGAGCGGCTTGAGCGGTGCAGGTGAGACCGCACTTCTCGTCGCCTTGCGGAGACGCCTGCTTCCGTGGGCGCTTGAATGACCGACTAACCTAGGCATAGCTAGGGGATCACTGCCTCAAACAACCCCTCGCCAACTCTGGTGAGTTGTCCACTCCGAAGTGCCCGATCCAAGAATTCCGCCCCCTCGTCAGTCAGACCTGCAACGCGGATCAAGACGCGCTGCACGTTGGCGTCGCGCGCCGCCCGTCGGATGCCAGATCGGAGCGAGAATCCACACATGCTGCTACCTAGCTGAACGCCGGATTCGGTTACCTCGTTTTGCACCTTCTGGATGGTCACCAAGAGGCGTCCCTCTCTTACACCGTGAACTGTTGCTCTTGCGCCAGGACCCACGATGTGACCAGTCGCCTCTCCAAACGGAGCTGCAAGGGCAGCAGCTTCGTCAGCTGCGCCCGCCGCGGCCAAGGCCTCGTCGCCGGCGCGGATCGCGTTCCACGCATTCCTGACACTCAACACGAACGATCCTGCGCCCACGATCAGGTCAACGGCCAGTTCAGCTCCTCCGCTTCCCGTTAGGATCTGAACTGTTCCCATTCCTTCCTGACCTGTGACGGCTTCATAGCCACCCCTGCCGGCCTGGTCGGCAGCATGAATGCCCAATCCAAGAGCGGCTACCTTGGTGCCTCCGGTGGGTTCGGGTGCCGCAAGGAGGCCTAGAGCAATCAGGGCTTCACCTACTGAACCCCCAATCTTCAAAACGCCAGCTAGCCGGGTCCAGTTCGACGGGTTGTCTTCCAGAGGGTTGAATCCCCCCGAAGGGTTACCCAGCCCTGCGTTGGCGTTGCCGAGCATCGTCAAGTAGTGCTGTTGGACAGGGGTGGGCCCCTTCTGACCTGGGGCAGCTGGATTTGCAGCCAGGCCAGCCAGCGCAGCGTCCTGCATGGCCGCATAGTGGGCCGAGCTCGCTGCGCTGTCGCTCAACCCCAGAGGATCCACCCGATTCACGGGGTTGTTCCCGCAGTAGTTCTGCGCATTCCCCCGCTGCCCCGGATCGCCCCACATGCCGAGCGGATCGCGGCTGACGAACCGCCCCGCCTCGGGGTCGTAATACCTCAACCGGTAGTAATAGAGCCCGCTGCCTTCGTCGAAAGCGCCGGCCTACCCGCCCGAGCCTTCCACGCCCTCGGTGCCGCCACCGCCCTCAGCCCCACCGCCCGCGCCACCACCCTCACCCTCCTCCAACTCACGCAGGGCGTAGGTCGGGCAGGCGAGCATGAACACGTCGTCGTCCTTGAGGCTCTCCCAGGACTTCGACTCGCGGTCGAAGAGGTCCTTATCGTCGCTCTTCGAGCTCCAGTGGCACTCGTAGATCTCGGCGCCGACCTTCATGACGACGTGGCTGCCGAGGCTCAAGGCGATGATCCCGAAGGGCACGTCCTTCAGCGCGTCGTAGCGGGCGAGCGCCTTGGCGTCGGCCGGCCGCGCCACGCCCGTGTCCCAGTCGGTCATGGGCTTGTAGTCGCCGACGACCTCGCAGGGGCGACCGAAGAGGGTCCCCTTGGTGTGGGCGGTCCAGAACTTGCCCGCGGTGTAGTCCTGGTAGCGGCGGCTCTTCAGGTCCTCGACGTCCGCGCCGAAGAGCAGGATCGACCAGCCGAGCTCGTGCAGGGCGGGCGTGAAGAGCGAGCCGACGTGGTAGCGCTTGTAGTCGCCCTTCTTGGTGTGCAGGTAGCGGTAGTCCGCCGTCGAGCGCAGCTCGGCGTAGGCGCGCTCGAGCACCTGGATCGCGTAGGTCACGCAGTCGGTGACCTTCTTGCCCGCCTTTATGGAGCCCGAGGACTGGCTGCCGTAGTAGTCGCCGCCGCTCGTGCGCTGGTCGCAGAGATAGTGGTGCACCTCGAGCTGGTTGCGCACGGCCGCCACGCAGTTGGCGGTCAGCGCCTTCCAGCAGTCGACGAAGGCGACCTGGCTGCCCGAGTCGTAGAGCACCGCGCCCGCGGCGTCGCGGACGACGAGCTTGAGCTCGAACACCCCGCACTCGCGCTTGGTCGCGTCGCGGCCCTCGGCCACGCGCAGGATCACCACGTGCTCCTCGGGCGAGCCCGGGAGCTGGAGCTTGAGGTGCCCGCGCTGCCAGGTCGTCTCGGTGCCGGGGATCGTGATCGTCCCGTCGCGGCTCTTCTCGAGCACGTCCTCGGGCGGGAGCTCCATGTCCCCCTCGACGTCGATCGGGAGCGACTCGCGCTCGACCTCGTCGAAGCCCCAGGTCCCCGCGCCGCCGCTCAGGGTCGCGGCGAAGCTCGCCATGACCACGCCGCCCTGGCCCTGCTCGTCGGTCTCGACCAGCTCGACCTTGATCCTCTCGCCCACCGCCTCGGGCGGGGCCCACTCGATCTTGACCGTCGCCAGGTCGCCGCACTCGAGCATGTTCGGCTCGAGCCGGAAGGAGGCCGCGCTCATAGGCCCGCTCCCCCGTCGCCGTCGCCGTCGCCCTGCTCGCCCTCGCCGGCGGGGCTCTCGCCGCCGTCGGAGCTGCCCCCGCTCTCCTCGGCCGCCTCGAGCGCGGCCTTGACCGCGTAGCTCGGCGCCGCGACCCACATGATCGTCTCGTAGCGGAGCGACTCCCAGGTCCGGTCGCGGTCGAAGAGGTTCGAGCTGGTCGAGGTGTCGCTCCAGTGGCACTCGTAGACCAGGTCGTCGACCTTCATCGTCACGTGGTCGCCCAGGCTGAGGGCCACGATCCCGAAGGGCACGTGCTCGGCGAAGGCGTCGAAGCGCGCGGTGGCCTCGGCCGCCGGCTCGTTGGCGCCGTGGTCGGCGAAGAGCACGCAGGGCGCGCCGAAGAGCTTGGGCTGCTGACCCGCGTCGAGCGCCTTCTTGGCCTTGCTGTAGCAGCCCCACTGGTAGCCGCCCCAGCTCTTCAGGTCGCTGACGTTTCCCACGAAGAGCGCGATCGTCCAGCCCAGCTCCTGGAGCGCAGGGGCGAACAAGCCGCCCATGTGATAGCGCTTGTAGGCCTTCGTCTCGCCGCCCATGGTCACGTTCTTGGTCGTGTGCAGGTAGCGGAAGTCCGCGGTGGCGCGCAGCTCGGCGTAGGCCCGCTCGAGCACCTGGACCGCGTAGGTCACGCAGTCGGTGACCCGCTTGCCCTTCTTGCTCGACTCGCTCGACTGGCTGCCGTAGTAGTCGCCGTAGCCGCGCTCGTTGACCAGGTGCTGGTGCACCTCGAACTGGTTGACCACCGCGGCCTTGCAGTTGTTGCTCAGCGCCTCCCAGCAGTCGAGGAGCGTGACCTGCTCGCCCGTGGCGAAGACCTCGGCCGCCGCGTCGTCCTTGACCCGCAGCCCCAGCTCGAACACGCCCCGCTCGCGCTGGGTGGCGTCCTTGGTCTCGGCCACGCGCACGATCACGACGTGCTCGTCGTCGAGGCCGGCCAGCTTCAGCTTGAGGTGCGCCCGCTCCCAGGTCGTCTCGGTCCCGGGCACGCTCGTCGCCCCGTCGCGGCTGGTCTCGAGCTCGGCGCCTGGGAGCTCCATGTCGCCCTCGACGTCGGCGGCGACGCTCTGGCGCTCGGCCGAGGCGAAGCGGAAGGCCCCCGGCTGCTCGGCGTCCTCCTCGGCCGTCGCGCTGAAGGACGCGATCACCTCGCCGGCCGAGCCGTCCTCGGCCACCTCGAGCAGCTCCAGCGCGAGCTTCCCGCCGAGCAGGCGCGGGACGAGGTGCTCGATCCGGAGCGTGATCACCTCGCCGCACTTGGCGAGGTTGGGGTCCAGGCGGAGGGAGTTCAGGTTGGTCACCAGCCCTCCTCCTGGATCGGCGACCACACCGGGAGCGTCTCCCAGCGCAGCCGCTCGTCTTCGCTGTCGATCCCGGCCGGCAGGGCGTCGAAGGGATAGCGCTTGCCCTGCGCGAAGGTCTGGCCTGGCTGGACGTGGATCGCCTCGCCGGCGCGCGGGTCCGCGGCCCAGGTCTCCTGCTTGGCGACGCCCTCGCCTTCGAGGATCGCCTGCACCGCCTGCATGGTGTAGGTCGTCGAGGTGATCCCCATGGGGCCCGCCGCGAAGCGCTTGGTCGTGCGCGCCAGCTCCTCCGTCCAGCGCTTGGAGTGGAGGTCGATCTGGTAGCCGAGGTCCGAGCGCGCCGACTCCAGCTCGAACTGGGCCTCGCTCAGCGCCTGCTGCGCGGCCTCTCGCTCGCCCTCGCTGGCGGCGGCCAGGTCGGCCTGGGCCTGCTCGAGCGCGTCCTGCGCCGCGTGGAAGCGGTCGCGCGCCGGCTGGGCGTCGGTCCAGGACCAGTCCTCGCGCCGCTCGAAGCGGTCGCTGCCGCCGGTGTGGCAGTTGGAGGTGAAGATCTTGCCCGTCGGCGAGACCCCGCGCTGGACGGCCTCGACCAGGCGCTGGTACTGCGACCCGCCGATCCACTGACTCGACTGGGCGTGGTCGCCCATGATCGGGCCGTCCCAGCCGCCGTGGCCGATCGTGACCAGGCGCTCGTAGGGCGCGCCGGCCTGGGCCGCCGCGTTGAGCTTGTCGATCACCACGTCCCAGCTCGAGCCCTCGACGAGGTCCTCGTCGCGGACCCGGTAGCCCTTGGCCCGGTAGAGCTCCTGCAGCTCCTTGGCCAGGTTGTAGAAGTACTTCCCCTCGCCCTCCGTGACGTCCGCGGTGCAGGCCACGAAGAGCCCCTCGCGCCGCGCCTGGGGCGCGTGGAGCAGGTAGAAGGTGTCGCCCCACGAGCCCGGGCTGCCCCCGCGCAGGCGGACCAGGCCGGCGCCGGTCTCGGGGTCGAGGAGCGTCAGCTCGCTCCCGCTCCAGCGCAGGGCCAGCCGCGCCGCGCCGCCCGCCGCCTCCTCGAGCACGAGCGCGTAGTCGCCCTTGCTCAGGCCGCCCAGGTCGACGCCGTAGCCGCCGTAGCCCTGCTTCAGCGCTTGCTCGAACCCGCCAGCGCCCACGATCCGACCGGCGCTGACCTCGCCCTCGCCCAGGCGCGCGACCAGACGCGCGGTCGGGGCCTCGCTGATCGCGAGCAGCTCGCTCAGGTCCATGTCGCTGAACAGGGTCTGGGGGTCGCCCTCGTCCCGCTCGTAGCGGAGCGCGTAGCGCTGGCGCGGGCGGACCAGCTCGAAGGGCAGGGCCAGGAGCTCGCCCTCGCGCGGGGCGTCCTCGCCCAGGGGCTGGACCGTGCGCAGCCCGCCGCCTTCGAGCACCAGGCGCGCGTCGGCCGGGAAGGGGTGCTCGGGGTCCTCGCGCAGGGAGAGCTCGAAGTAGCGCTCTTCGGGGACCTCGTCGTCGTCCTCGTAGCTGGGCGGCGTCGCGACCTTGACCCGCTGCAGGTGGGGCTGCTCGATCTCGTCGCGCAGCCAGGGCAGCTCGGTCTCGAGGTAGCCCCCGTGGCGCTCGGGGTTCATGGCGGGCTTGACCGTCCAGGTCCCCAGCGGGAGCCCGCTGACCTTCAGCACGCCCTCGGCGTCGGTCGCCTCGGGCAGGGCCACGCCCTCGACCTCGCTCACGGCCTCGCCGTCGCGGAACCAGGCCACCGTCTCGTCCTTGACCCGCCGGCCCCAGGGGTCGACCAGCGCCGCGTGGACGTGACCGGTCGGCTCGGGCAGGTCGAGCTCGTGGACGGGCTTGGTGACCCACTTGACCCGCTGCAGGTGGGGCTGCTCAGGCGCCTCGCGCAGCCAGGGCATGGCCGCCGCGCGGAAGCCGTCGTGCTGGGGCTCTTCGGGCTGCGGCTGGACCGCGTACTTGCCCAGGGGCAAGTCCAGCGCGCTGACCAGGCCGTCGCTGTCCGAGCGGGCGGGCAGCTCGAGGTCGGCCGGCGCGGGGGCGCCGTTCAGGCTCCACTCCAGGGGCGTGTCCTCGAGCACGTCGCCCTCGGGGTCGACGAGGTAGGCGTGGATCACGCCGAAGGGCGCGTGGACCACGGGCAGGTTGGTCCGCGCCCGCCCGGTGCCCAGCCCGACCTCGGGCGCGCAGCCCGAGTCGCTCTCCTCGCTGAGGTCGATCACCTCGAGCCCTTCGAAGCTGGGGGTGTCCCCGCTGCCGTAGACGAAGAGGTAGGCCGCGTCGTGGGTCAGGGCCTCGGGGTCGTCGACCTGCTGGGGGAACTCGTCCTCGCGCGGGTCGCTGGTCGCGAAGAAGGTCGTGACCTTGGCCTCGGGCGCCTTCTTCTTGAGCCACAGGCGGAGGAAGGTCACGTCCTTGGGGGCGGGGAGCTGACCCGCGTCGCTCAACGCGCGCGCCTCGGCCTTGGTCAGCGCGATCGCGATCGTGGCCAGCTTGGTCTGCTCGGGGTCGTAGGTCGCCCCGCTGGCGAGCGGGTCGCGGCCCACCCCGCGGCGGACCTGGAACTTCTTGCGCCGCGTGATCTTGAGCGAGCGCTCGACCCCGGCGTGCAGGGACACGGCCGGGTTCTCCTTGCCACATTGGGGGCAAGGGTCGTTGTCGAAGTCGACGGTCAGGGAGCAGGCTTGACAGTCCCAGGACATGGACGGAACTGTACTACTTCGCCCGAGTGGAATCCTCAGTCAGGCGCGAAGCGCAAAGCGGGCTTGTAGGCCCGAGCTGGTCTGGACCACGAACGACGCCGCAAAGCACGAGCAAGGCCGTTCTCGGGTGCGTTCGAGTGTCGAGGCGCCTTCAAGAGCGGAGCACACGATCACCGAGTCGTAGCCGGGCCCAAGCTGGGGGTCTGGGGGGCCACGAACGACGCCCTGAGGCACGAGCGGCGCCTTGCCAAGGCGCTCCAGGGGCATGCCTCAGGAGGATTACCGGGGCAGGCGGCCGTCGATCTTGAGGCAGAGCTGGCGGGCCACGCGGCGGGCGTCGGGGTCGCTCTTGTCCTTGGCGATCCGGCGGAAGTGGAGCACGCCCTTAGCGACCGTCCGGCGCAGGTCCGAGTCGCGCACGTAGGAGAGCAGCGCCTCGAGGGCC
>CALDQK010000889.1 GCA_937911525.1 uncultured bacterium | reverse complement strand
CCCTTCGGCGGCGGGGACCCCTTCGGCGCGCCGCCCGCTCCGGCTCCGGCGCCAGCGCCTTCGGCCGGCGACCCCTTCGGCGGCGCCGACCCCTTCGGTGGATCGGATCCCTTCGGCGCTCCTCCTGCTCCGGCCCCGGCTCCTGCTCCGGCTCCGGCCCCAGCTGCGAGCGCCGATCCCTTCGGCGGCGCGGACCCCTTCGGCGGAGCGGACCCCTTCGGCGCCCCCCCTGCGCCCGCGGCCGTGGCTCCCTCGCCCCCGAGCGCTCCCTCTCCGCCCTCTCCTCCCGGCGGCGGCGGCCTCGTGCTCGACGGGCTCGACGGAGGAGCTCAGCAGCAGGGCGGCGGCTACATCGACGACCTCTTCGGGGGCCAGGACCTCCTCGGCGACCAGGGCCAGACGGCCGTCGCGAGCGGCGGCGCCAGCGCTGGAGCCGCGGGTGACTTGCCCTTGAGCGGCGCCTGGGGCCAGGCGCTCCGCAGCGCCGACCTGGGCGTCGCAGACGGGACGACCGACGACGCCGGACGGATCGAGGCGATCCGGGCCTTTGGTATCCACCAGCTCGACCCCGGCACCTTGCGCCGGCTGATCGAGCGAGCCAAGCAGCTCTAGGAGGTTCCAGTGCCTACCCTCGAGATCCTCAGCGGCAAGCACGCGGGACAGACCTTCTCCTTCTCGGGCGAGGCCAAGATCGGCAAGGACGACACCTGTCCGATCCGGCTCACCGACCCTGGTGTGTCGCGCTATCACGCGATTCTGACCGACCAGGGCGGCAAGGCCACGATCAAGGACCTCGGCTCTTCGAACGGGACCTACGTCAACTTCAAGAAGCGCGCCAAAGACGAGGTCGCGACCTTGGAGGACAACGACATCATCTTCTTCGGACGAACCGTCTCGAAGTATTGGGCCGGCGCTCCGCCCGCCAAGGGCGTCAGCATCGACCTCCTGCGCGCGAGCGTTCCGCTCGAGGCCTTGCCCAACGCCGCCGAGTATCAGGCCAAGATCCGCGAGGCCGAGCAGGTCGAGGTGCTGCGCCGGCTGCGGCTGCACGAGGCGGATCAGGGGACGATCGACCGGCTGATCGCTGCGGCGAAGTAGGCCGCTTCACCCGCTCGAGCGAGTCGCCCGAAAGAGGATCCACGGAGGTAGCTCTCCGTGGATCTCGCTCTGTGTGCCCTATTCCTTGAGGTCGGCCCGGCGCAGGAGGGAGAGCAGCTCCTCCCAGAGCGGTCCCTCGATTGGTCCCTCGAGGGTCACGAGGAGCGTCGAGCGGCGCGTGTGCAGGCCGTAGAAGGCGACGCGGCGCGCGTGAGCGGGCGCGAGGGCGCTGACATGAAGCAGGGCGCCCCAGGCGACCGGCTCCTCGCGAAGCTCGGACTCCTCGCTCAGGTCGGGGTTCTCCAGCCCGTGCAAGATCGCGCTCTCGAGGCGCTCACGCAGCGCAGCGCTGGCCTCGGCCAGCTCCGCTTCGTCGGTGCTGTCGACGGACCACGAGGAGGCCTGCAGGAGCCACTCGGGGCGCTCGAGGTCACCCTCCTCCCCCGGGGCGAACCCGACCAGCCCTTGCTCGCTGGATTGGTAGGTCAACGCCTCTGGCAGGCTGACGATCAGGTCGCCCACTTCGATCTTGGCCAAGCTGGCATCTCCTCCGGAATGCAGAAGCGCCCCAGAGACTGGGGCGCTTCTCAGGATCTGTGCGTCCCTCGAGCCGCTTAGTTGCGGTTCTCGGGCACGTCGGCACCACCGAGGGGGTTGCCGTCGCCGCCGTAGCCAGCGCGCGCCTTCGGGTGCAGGAAGCCACCGAAGCGCAGATCGATCACGCCGATCGGCGTGTTGATGATGCCGAAGTCGTTGCCCAGGATGATCGTTCCCGAGCCCTCACCGACGTAGCCACCACCCTGCACGCGGCCGTTCTCGACCAGGTAGCAGATGTTGTGGAAGCGGTCGTCAGCCAGCAGCATGCCGAGCAGGGTCGAGCCACCGCCGATGCGGTACTCGAAGAGGTACTTGTCGACCTCCTGACGCTCGCCCGTCTGGGGGTTGAAGTACGGGGTGCCCAGGTAAACGATGTTGTCCGGGGCGCCGTGCTTCATGATCACCTCGCCCTCGCTTGCGCCAGGGGCGAGGGTCTCAGTGACCTCACAGCCGTACTTGGTGTTCGAGATGCAGCCGTTCGTCACCGTGGTGACGCCGACCATCGCCACGAGGAGCGCGGCGAACTTGCAGATGTTGCTCATGTTTCGCCTCTAATCCTAGTAGTTGGCCGTCTCGCGACGGTTTTCCCAAATCAGGCCCGAGCCGCGACGGCCCTGCTGACCGTAGCTGCCGTCCCAACCGTAATCGCCACCGTAGCCGGCGCGAACGCGGTTGTGCATCGCGTCCTTGAGCGCCATCAGGATCGAGCTACCGGAGCCCTCACCCACGTAGCCGCCGTTGACGACCTTGCTGTCCTCGACGAGGTAAGCGATGTTGCTGAAGCGATCGTCCTGCAGCAGCGTCCCGATGAGCTTGTGGCCCTCGGCGATGCGGTAGACGACCAGGTACTTGTTCCAGTGCTTGATCCCGGGACCAACCGGGTTGCCGATCTCAATGATCTGGTCGGGGCAGCCGTGCTGGGTGTAGATCTCACCCTCTGGGCTGCCAGCCGCGACCACGGTGGTGTTCTCACAACCGTAGACGTGGTCCGAGATGCACCCCGCCGCGGTGGCCGAAACAACGACCAGGGCGCCAGCGAGCGCGCAGAGCTTTCGAATCATCCTGCCCCCTTTTTATCGTGCAGTCTTGCTTTCCAGGCGAACGCCGCCTGGACAATGGGGCGAGATAAAAGCACATGGGTCGGGCGCCTGTCAAGTTGGCTTCGCTGGCTTTCTCAGCCCTTGACCCCAAAGACCGCGCTCTAGCTCAGACGCGGTAGAGTCCTCCGCGCCAGGAACAGGGTGAGCAGCGAAGATCTGGAGTTGATCCAGCGCTGCGCGGACGGCGAGGACGACGCCTGGAGCGAGCTATTCCGCCGCTACGGCGCCTTCCTCGACTACATCGTTCGCCGCGCGCTCAGCGGGAGCGGCCGGGTCGCGGATCCGAGCCGGGTGGCCGAGGTGCGCGACGAGGTCGTGGCCTGGCTGCTCGCCAACGAGGGCCGAGTCCTGCGCACCTACCGCGGCGACAGCAAGCTGACCAGCTGGATGGGCGTCGTGGTCGGACGGCGCGCGCGGCGCATCGCGCGCAAGGGCGAGGGCCTCCGCAACAAGACGGTCTCCCTCGACGCGCTCTCGGCCGAGGCCGCCACCCACCTCGCCGTCGAGGAGGAGGACACCACGCCGCGCCAGCAGGCGCTGCTGAAGTTGGCCGCCGCCATCGAGGGCCTCTCGGAGCGGGACCGGATCCTCATCCGCGGCGCCTTCTACGACGGGCGCTCCTACGCTGAGCTGGCCGAGGAGCTCGGGGTTCGCACCGACAGCGTCGGCCAGCTCCTGTTCCGGGCCAAGAAACGACTACGTAAGGCGCTGGGAGATAAAGAGTTCCTCGAGGCGCTGTCCGGGTCCATCCTGGTGGGGCTCCTATGGCTGGTGGAGAGGATCGCATGACGCCTCAATCGGACCCCCAGCTCGAGCAAGCCCTCCTGGCAGCCCTGTGCCCGCCAGCGGAGGTGTTGGCTCGCTTCATTGACGACACCCTCGAGGGTCCGCACGCCGAGCACGTCGCCAAGCACGTGCTGCGCTGTGAGCCCTGCCAGGAGGTGGTGACCTGGACCCGCGAGGCGGAGCAGCACCAGCAGCGCCGCGACGCGCGTCGCTCGACCGGTCGCCGCCGCCGAGTGCGCCCCGCGCCTCAGCGGGCCGAGGGCGCCGCCTGGCTGCCCGTCGCGATCGCGGCGGCCGCCGGCCTGCTCTTCGCCTTCGTCGTCTTCAACGGCCAGGCCCCCCAGCCCAGCCAGCCCGGCGTCGCCAAGATCTCGCCGAGCGAGAGCCGCCCCGAGGTTCGCCCCAGCGTCGAGCCCAGCGCCCAGCCGAGCGCCAGCGTCGAGCCCAGCGCCCAGCCGAGCGCCAGCGTCGAGCCCCAGCCGAGCGCCAGCGTCGAGCCCCAGCC
>CALDQK010000888.1 GCA_937911525.1 uncultured bacterium | reverse complement strand
GGCAGGTCGGGGGCCTCGAACACTCCGGTCGAGTCCTCGTCGAGCGCGGCGTCCGTCCCGCCAATCCCCGTCCCGCCCCGGGGGAGCTCCGGCAGCGCGAGGTGCTCTTCGCTGCTGACCCCGGCCGCGGGCGGCAGGGCCGGGAGCGAGCCGGAGCTCGGCTCGGGGGCGTCCTGACCCAGCAGCGCGCGGGCCGCCGCCAGGAGCGGGTCGTCGGGGTCGGCCACCTCGAGGGGGTCGAGCTCCTCGTCGGCGTGGAACACGTCTCCGTCGCGCGCGTAGGCGTAGGGGGAGCTCTCGCCGGCGGCCTCGCCCTCTTCCTCGTCGTCTGCTTCTTCGTCGCCTGCGGCGCGAGGCTCGGCGCGCGGGCCAGCGATCTCGGCCTCGACGGCGTCGAGGGCCTTGGTCAGGCCCTCGGCGGCCCGTCGCTGGACGCGGGCCTCGCTGACGGCCTCGGCGCGCTGCGCCTGGGCCTGCTCGAAGCGCTCGCTCAGCTCCTCGAGCTGGCGCTGGGTCTCGGCCAGCTCGAGCTCGGTCTCCTGCAGCGCGAGGTCGGCCTCCTCGAGGTCGAGCAGCGCCTCCGCCTTGGTCTGCTCCGCGCGGGCCAGCTCGCTGGTGGCCTGCTCGCGGGCGGCGAGGGCCTTCTCCAGCTCGGTCCGCAGGCGCTCCTGGAGGTCGCGCGCCGCGCGCAGCTCCTCGCGCGTGCGTCCGAGCGCGCCTTCGGCGGCCTGCTGGGCCTCGCGGGCCTTGGTCACGTCGAGGAGCTCGTCCTCGGCCTGGCTCCAGGCCTGGCCGGCCTCGTCGGCGATCTCCTCGGCCTGGGACAGGCGCAGGCGCGCCGCCTTCAGCTCGTGTTGGGCTCGCTCGAGGGCCGACTCCTGGCTGGAGTAGCGGACCATGAGCGTCTCGAGCTCGAGGCGCTGCTGATGGCTCGCCTCCCGCGCCTGACGCAGCTCGTCTTCGAGCTCGATCCGGCGGGCCTCGGCCTCGTGCAGGAGCTGAGCGGCCTCCTCGCGCGCGGCTTGCTCCTGGGCGCAGGCGCGGCGGAGGCGGTCGAGGGCGCGCTTCCAGGCCTCGCTGGAGGGCTTGCCGGCCTCGAGCTGCCAGATCACCTCTTCGAGCACGTCGATCCGCGCCGCGCGCTCCTCGGCGTCGGCGTAGGCGTCGAGCAGCTCGTCGAGGTTGGTGACCTCGGGCGGGAGCCGGGACATGCGCTCGGTGCCGACGTCCATGCGCGTGAGGCGCATGGTGCCCTTCATGTCGCGCAGCTGCTGGATCTCGAGCTCGCGGCTGGCCAGGTCCTGGTGGAGGAGCTCCACCTCGGCGCGCAGCAGCTCGACCTCCCGGGGCGCAGCCGGAGCTTCGCAGCGCGGCTGGGGCGCAGCGAGCTCGGCCCGCTCGGGCTCCTCGGCCCGAGGCGGCTCGACCCGCGGCTGGGCGGGCTCTTCGCGCGCTGCGCGACCGGAGTCGCCGCTGAGGAGGGCTTCGGCGCGGGCGGCGTCGTCGTCGCCGGCGTCGAGGAGGGCCTCGGCCTGCTCGCCGTCGAGGTCGTCGTCGTCGTCGTCGAGGGCCTCGTCGTCGAGGTCGTCGTCGTCGAGGGCGCTCCCGTGCCGGGCCGACTCGCGCTCGGCCACGAGCTGCGCGGCGGCCCGGGTCAGGGCCATGGTGTGGGACTCGCCGCGGTCGAGGGGGAGCTCGTCGTCCTCGACGAGCTCCTCCACGAGTTCGTGCTCGTCGTCGAAGTCCCGCTCGTCGAGCCCCTCGGCCTGGCGCGCGCGCAGGCGCTCGAGCTCTGCGGCCAGGCGGTCGCGCTCGGCCTGGAGCTCCTCGGCCTGCTGCTGGGCCTCCTCGGCGCGGCGGCGCTCCTCGTCCACGAGGCCCGCCAGGCGGGGGAGCTCGTAGCGGGCGGTGCTGCGCTGGGTCTCCTCCAGCTCGCCCAGGCGCTCGCGGGCCTCCTCCAGCTCCTCCTGCAGATCGCTCAGCTGCTGCTGGTTGGCCAGCTCCCGCCGCTCGATCTCCTCCTCGCGCTCCCGCAGGACGCGGGCCTCCTCGGCGCCGATCCGTCGGACCAGCTCGATCAGGTCCTGACGGCTCAGGGCCCGGACGCGGGAAGGCTTGACGCTGTCCGGCAGCGGCTTGGACTGTTCGCTCAGGCCAGCCAGGAGGCGTTGGCTGAGCGCAGCGCTCGGATCGCTCACCCCGCCAGTGTGACCAGCGCATCGCGAAGGGGCAAGCTAAGTCTCGTTGGCAACATGACGTAGACCTTGCGCAGCAAGGCGCTTGGGGCAAGCTGCCTGGGGTGAGCCCGGGAACTTCCGCCCTCGACTCCCTCCCCCGCCAGCCCCTCGCCTTTCGCCTGGGGGCGCTGGAGGTCCGCAATCGCGTCCTGGCCGCCCCCATGTGCGGTGCCAGCAAGCTGCCCTATCGCCGCCAGGCGAGCCGCTTCGGGGCAGACCTCGTCTACACCGAAATGGTCAAGGCGGAGCCCCTGGCGCGCGGGGACGCCTTCACCCGCGAGCTGGTGGCCTGGGGGCCGGACGAGGCCAGCTGCGGGCCCCAGATCTGCGGCCACGACGCGGCGGTCCTGGCCGAGGCGGCGGCCTGGCTGGCCGACGAAGGCGCGCCCCTGGTCGACCTCAACATGGGCTGCCCGGTGCGCAAGGTGGTCAAGAAGGGCGCCGGCGCGGCCTTGCTCAAGGACCCCCGCCGCGTAGAGGAGGTCACCCGGGCCTGCGCCGACGCGGTCGCGGTGCCCGTGACGGTCAAGATCCGCAGCGGCTGGGACCACCAGGGGCACGCGGACGTGGTCGACCTCGTCCAGGCGGCCGAGGCCGGGGGCGCGGCCCTGATCACGATCCACGCCCGGGCGCGCAGCCAGCGCCACGAGGGCGAGGTCGACACCGCGGCCCTGGCGCGGGCGGCGCGGGCGGCCTCGGTGCCGGTCGTGGCCAACGGCGGGATCGTGGACGGCGAAGGGGCGCGCGAGCTGCTCGAGCGGAGCGGGT
>CALDQK010000887.1 GCA_937911525.1 uncultured bacterium | reverse complement strand
CGGCTCGAGGTCCGCTGGCCCAGCCGCCGCCGGACGCGCAGCGTCCTGCGCGACGTGCGCCCCAACCAGGCGCTCGTGATCCGCCAGGGCGAGTAGTCGCGTGGGCGCGGCGCAGGTCCTGCAGGCCCTGGCCTTGCTCGTGATCCCCGCGCTCGTGCTCCGCCTGGGCGGGCGCAACCGCCTGCCCAGCTGGCTCAGCCCCGTGATCGTCTGCTACGCGCTCGGGATCGCGGCGGCCAACCTGGGGGTGCCCCTCGACGGCGGGGTGACCAAGGGGGTGGTCACAATCGCGGTCCTGCTGGGGATCCCGCTTCTGCTCTTCCCGGCGGACTTCGGGCGCTGGCTGCGCGTGGCGCCGCTGACGGCGCGCGCCTGCGGGCTGAGCTTCCTGGCCATGACCCTGGCCGTGCTCGTGACGGCCCCCGTCTTCGCGGGGCGGGTGCACGAGGGCGCCGCCGTCGGGGGAATGCTCGTCGGGACCTACACCGGCAGCACGCCCAACCTGATCGCGGTCGCGACGGCTGTGGGCGCGTCGGCCGACACGACGGCGCTGGTGGTGACCGCGGACCTGCTGGTGGCGGGCGTGCTCTGCTTCGTGGTCCTCTCGCCCGCCGTGAACCTGCTGAAGGGCTTCTTGCCCGACTACCCCCACGCCGAGGATGCGGAGGGTGAGGAGGCAGGCGAGGAGGCGCAGCCCCTCGAGCGGGTGCCGATCCCGCTCCGCTCGTGGGCGGCCGCGCTGGGGCTCGGGGTCGTCGTCGTCGCTGCGGCGGGCGGCGCGTCCTTGCTCTTGCCCCAGGAGCACCAGGAGCTGGCCGCGATCCTGGGGGTCACGACCCTCGGGGTGTTGGCCTCGACTCGGCGCCCGATCCGCGAGATCCGCGCCAGCCCGACCTTGGGCGAATACTGGATCCTGGTGTTCTGCCTCGGCTTCGGGACCCTGGCCGACGTGGGCAAGCTGCTCGGGCAGGGCGCGAGCGCTTGGCTGATCGCCTGGACCGCCGCCGTGCTGGTGGTCGGGATCGCGCTGCACCTCGCGTTCTGCAGGTGGACCGGGACCGATCGCGACACGGCCGTGATCACGACGAGCGCCGCGATCTTCGGCCCGGCCATGATCGGGCCCGTCGCGCAGCAGCTGAAGAACTCCGAGCTGGTGCTCTCGGGGATCACCGCGGCCTTGGCGGGGCTGGCTCTGGGTAACTACCTGGGGCTGCTCACGACCTTCGCGCTGCGGGCCTTTTCATAGGCCATCGCCCACCCCCGTCCACCCGGGACGCTCTCTCGTCCAGTTCTCGCGACGAGTCGGCGCCGATTCTGGACGAGCCCTCGCCAACCGACCGATTCTATTGAGCTTGGGGCGACGCCTCCCACTTCGATACGTTGCATTAATCGTCTCGCTGCGTCGTGAGTTGGTCACGTGGTTCTCACATTCGTCCCGAATGGACGTCGCAAGCGGTGCAGCGAAAGGACATCGCGTTTGGCAAGGGGCGTGCACTTGGTCGGGCCAAGACACCCACGAGAGAGACACCCCCCATGAAGCGCAACCACCTCGGAAAGGCACTGCTCCTGACGATGCTCCTCGGCCTCGTCGGCTGCGGTGAGGACCTCACCGTCGAGACCCCCAACGGCCAGAAGGAGTTCCGCTACGGCAACCCCGTCACGCTCCGCGCGGGCGCCAAGGACCAGGACGACCTGAACAAGGCGCCCCTGGTCTGGTACTCGAGCCGCGACGGGCGCCTCGGTGAGGGGCGCGAGATCACGGTCCCCGAGCTGAGCCCCGGCCGGCACGAGATCTCGATCAAGCAGGACGGCAAGGTCAACAGCAAGGACAAGGACAACGAGATCACGATCCTCAACGACGCGCCCAAGCTGACGATCAGCTCGCCGGGTCCGAGCGCGGTGGTCCCCGTCGGCCAGGCCGTGACCTTCGCGGGCTCGGCGACCGACACCGAGGACGGCGCGATCGATCCTTCGGCGCTGGTCTGGAAGAGCGACAAGGACGGCGTGATCGGCAACGGCGCGACCTTCGAGCGGACCAACCTCAGCCCCGGCGCGCACCGGATCACGGTCAGCGCCAAGGACCGCGCCGGCGAGACGGGCAGCGCTTCGGTCCGGGTCGAGATCAAGAACGAGGCGCCCCAGGCGGTGATCACCGAGCCCAGCGCCAGCCTCAAGATCGGCGTCGGCACCTCGCTGACCTTCAAGGGCCACGGGGTCGACCCCGACCCGGTCCGCGGCTCGGCCCGGATCACCCGTGAGGTCCACTGGAAGAGCGACCGCGACGGCGACCTCGGCAGCGGCACGGTCCTGAGCGTCGACGACCTGAGCGGCGGCAAGCACACGATCACGCTGACCGTGAAGGACGAGTACGGCGCCGCCGGCAGCGAGAAGGTCTACGTCGAGGTCGAGAACGCGGCCCCGACCGTCGAGATCACGACGCCGGGCAACGGCGAGGAGTTCTCGGTGGCCGACACGGTCAACCTGCAGGCTCGCGTCAACGACCCCGACGGCTTCCCGATCGAGGACAACGACGTGATCTGGCGCTCCAACCGGGACGGTCGGATCGGGCGGGGGCCCACGATCAGCGCCGACCTGAGCGGCGGCCGCCACCGGATCACGGTCAGCGTGACCGACGCCCACGGCGCGAGCGCCAGCTCCGAGGTCGAGCTGCGCGTCGTCAACCGCCCCCCCACCGTCGAGATCACGGGCCCCGGCGACGGCCAGTATTTCTCGGTGGCCGACACGGTCCGCTTCACGGCTCGCGCCAGCGACCCCGACGGGTTCCCGATCAAGGAGATCGAGTGGCGCAGCGACCGCGACGGCCGCCTGGGCTACGAGTCGACCCTCGAGACCGACGCCCTGAGCGTGGGCCAGCACGAGATCACCTGCACCGTGACCGACAAGCACGGCGCGACCGAGAGCGCGAAGATCCGCCTGCTCCTCGTCAACGAGAAGCCGACCGCCACGATCAGCTCGCCGGACGACGCGCAGAGCTTCAACGGCGGCGAGGCGATCGTGTTCGCGGGCCGCGGGACCGACGTCGAGGACGGCTCGATCCGCGACGACCTGACCTGGACGGTGCTCCGCGAGGGTGAGACCAGCCGCAAGGACCTCGGCACCGGCGACCGCCTCACGATCCGCGACCTGCCCTTCGGCACCCACCGCGTCTACATGAGCGCCAAGGACAGCGACGGCTCGGTCAGCGACGAGGTCTCGATCCTGGTCACGATCAAGAACCGCGCCCCCCAGGCCAACATTGCCTCCCCGGGCAACCGCGAGAAGTTCGTCGAGGGGACCGAGATCACCTTCGCCGGCTCGGCCTACGAGCCCGACAGCAACCGCTACCTCCGCGGCGACAAGCTGACCTGGAAGGCGCTCCGCGTCGGCGGCATGGCCCGCACCCTGGGCACCGGCCGCGAGGTCAAGGTCGACGACCTGGCCCCCGGCACCTACCGGATCACCCTGATCGCGGCCGACCCGGCGGACGCCAGCCTGACCGACCGCGCCACGATCCGCGTCACGATCGAGGACGCCCCGGCGCCCACGACCGGCGGCGTGAGCACGACCGGCATGGGCAGCGCCGTCAGCGGCGGCAGCAGCGCCGCCCCGGTCAGCAGCAACCCCTAAGCGACCCATTTACGTAGGCCCGCAGGTGTCGGGCCGAGCCGAAATCCTGAGTGGTGAGCGGGCGAGGAGCCATCCTCGCCCGCTCGCTTTGGTTGCCTTGGCAAAGGGCAGGCCAGGCCTTGGATCGGCGCAACCCGGGCCCAGGGCAAGGCGCGTTCCGTCCCCAGGACGGGTGTGCCGCGACGGGTGTGCCGCTCGAGGCGAGACGAAGGCGTGAGACGAGCGGCGTGGCTGACGGCGAAGCGCAGGCCAAGCGCTGGATCGGCGCAAACCAAGGCTTGGGCAAGGCGCGTTCCGTCCCTAGGACGGATGTACAGACCCGAGGCTCCCTGCGAATCGCAGAAGCGTCGCAGCGATTTCCTGTCGACTCACGCTCGCAGCGGCACGTGCCGGATGCGTCCCGGGTTTCCGCGCTCTCTCCGGGTCCCGCGCTGGAACCTTGCGCCTTCCCGCAGCTCTCGTCGCGGTCGCCTCACGAGCAGGTGCTCAGCGCGCGTGTCGCAATGGGTTGGCTAGGATGTCCGGGTGCTAGACCTGGGCCTCGTCCTGTTCACGCTGCTCGGCTTCGCCCTGACCCTGGGCGCGCTCGGCTTCGCGCTGCGCGGACGGCGCGCTTGTTTGCGCGGGGGTGAACAGGTAGGTCGCTCAGTGCGCCCCCTGCGGGTCGACCTCGCGCCACGGCGCGCTCGAGCAGAGCGCGGGGCGCGCTCCCCAGCCGCGCGGCCAGAAGGCCTAGCGCGGCGTGGGTGAGGCTGGCGACCCGGTGGCGCAGGGGCGCCGCGTTCGCTGGCTGCTGGCGCTGATCCTGCTCGTGGCCGCGGTCCCGCGGCTGGCTTGGCTCGGGAGCGCTCCGCCGGCGCTGCACCCGGACGAGGCGGCGACCGCCGCCGACGCCCTCGAGCTGCCGCGGGCTGCGCTGAGCTTCGCCCACGAGCGCGGGGGCCGCGTCGAAGGGACCTACACCTGGCTGGCCTGGCCCGGGCTGCGCCTGGCTCGCGCGACGGGCACCTCGCTCGAGGTCGCCGCGCGGCTGCCGGCGGCGCTGGCGGGGATCGCGCTGGTCGCGGCCAGCTTCGCCCTGGGACGCGGGCTGGGCGGAGCGGGGCTCGGGCTCGCCGCGGCGCTGGTCGTGGCCCTCCTCCCCTGGGGCTGGCACTTCAGCCGCCTGGCCCTGCGGGCGACCCTCGTCCCGACCCTGGTCGTGGCGGGCCTCGCGCTCTGGACGGGCGCCCCCAGCCGCGGGCGCTTGCTGGCCGGCGGCCTGCTCCTGGGCCTGGGGGCGGCGACCTATCCGCCAGCTCGGCTGCTGATCCCGCCCCTGGCGCTGGCCGCCTGGTTCGCCCTGCGCCGCGAGCGGCGAGAGATCCTGCTCGGGCTCGGCCCCTCGCTGCTGGTGTTCGTCGCCTTGCTGCCCTGGACGCTCTGGGGCGGAGGGAGCGAGCGGGTCGACGCGGTCGCGATCTGGCGGGCGGAGCGGCCCCTGCGGGGGTTCGCCAAGACCTACGGCGGGCACTTCGCGCCGCGCTTCCTCTTCGGCGGCTCGAGCAGCCGCGGCTTCGCGCCCGAGGGCGTCGGCCTCGTCCCTCATTGGCTGATCCCCTTGCTGATCGCGGGGCTGCTGGACGCCTTTCGTCGCTGCCGCAGGGATCGCCGAGCGGCGCTCCTGCTCGTCTGGATCGCGCTCTTTCCCCTGGCCGCCGCCCTGACGCAAGGCGGGCCCAACGCCCTGCGCGCCGTGCTCGGGTTGCCGGCCCTGGGGCTCCTCGCTGCCTGGGGCGCGCGCGCCGGCTGGAGGGCGCTCGCGGGCCAGCCGCGCCTGCGCGCGGGCCTGCTGGTGGCGCTGGCGCTGGTCGGCGGCGTCGAGCAGGCGCGCCTGGCGCGGGCCTACTTCGTGACGCATCCGCGCGAGCAGGGTCACTTCTATCGGATCGGCAGCCGGGAGCTGGTCTGGGCGCTGGCCGAGCGGGCCCGGCGGGGCGAGGGGAGCGAGTGCAGGGAGGAGTTCTTGGGCGCGTATCTGCGCCTCTACGCGCCCTCCCTCGCGACCGAGCGCGAGGGCGAACGCTGGCGGATTGGCCCTGGCCCGACGCGCTGGACCTTCCAGCGGAGCCGGGAGGGCCGCGTGCTGCGCTCCCCGCGCTGAGCGCGTGCTATCACGGGTTCGTGCGGACCGAGCTACGCCCTACCAGCAAGGAACGCGAGAGCTGCCCCCTCTGCCGCGAAGCGCTCGGCACGGAGGGCCCTCGCGTTCGCTGCGACCGCTGCCGCACGGCCTACCACTGGGCTTGCGTGGACGAGCTCGGACGCGGCGGCTGCATGACCATGGCCTGCCAGGGCGCGCTGATCCCCGAGAACCTGCCCCCGCCCCCGACCCCCTCGCTCAACGAGGAGCTGATCGCGCGGGCCCGCGAGCGCTTCACCCAGCGCAGCCCGGCGCCCGAGGAGCCCGCCGAGCCCGAGCAGGAGCCAGCCGCTCCGCCCAACGCCGAGGTGCCTCCCGGGGGCTCCGCGCCCCTGCGGATCGCGATTCACGCGCGCCGGGGCCCCGTGGGCACCCCGCTCCAGGACCCCGCTCGGGGCGAGGACCAGGACTACGACGAGGAGCTCAAGGCCTGGAGCCCGCGGCGCAGCTCTCGCGACGATCCCCCGCCTCCCCCCAAGAGCGCCGCGCGCCGCGCGCGCCTGGGGCTCTTCGCGGGCTTGCTGGGGCTCGGCCTGTGGGTCCTCAGCCAGGGCGGCGCGCCCGCGGCTGTGTTCCTCTGGATCGCGGCCGCCTACGTCTATCCCTGGCGCAACGCCGAGTAGCTCAGGCGGCGAGCGCCGCGCTCGCGAGCAGGCGCTCGGCCGCGGCGGGGCTTCCGCTCAGGCCGCCGATTCGCCACAGCAGCTCGAGGTCGACCTCTCCGCGGGTCTGGGCGAGGTGCACCTTGTCGGCGAGGAACACGACCTGCTCCAGGGGCGAGTCGGCCCGCGACGCGGGGCTGCGGTGGTGGTGCGCCACGGCCCGGGCCGCGGCCGGACCCAGGTCCCAGCTCAAGGCTGCCAGGCCCCCCAGCGGCTCGTGCAGCAAGTCGAGCGTTAGTCGCAGCCGCCCGAGGTCGAAGAGCTCCAGCTCACGCCGCTCGTCGCGGCGCAGGCCGGCCGCCGCCTCCAGCAGGACCAGCTTGCCCACGTCGTGCAGCAGGCCGACCGCGAAGGCCTCCTCGGGCTCGGCGGCGCAGGTGGGCGCCAGCGTGCGCGCCAGCTGGGCGGTCTCGGCCAGGTGCTCCCAGATCCGCTCGGGCATGTCGCCGAAGGCGGGGCCCGGGCGACACACCAGCCCGTGCATGGCGTAGCGCAGGACGACGTTGCGCAGGCTGCGCCGGCCGAGGCGGACCACCGCGCGCTGGATCGAGACGCAGCTCACGCCGCCGTAGTAGATCGAGCTGGCCGTGGTCAGCAGGGCCTGCGCCAGCGCCGGGTCGGTCTCGAACACCGCGGCCAGGTCGGCGGCGGAGATCGAGTCGTCCAGGGTCAGGGTTAGCCCGCGCTGGGCGGCCTGCGGGACCTGCGGGACCGCGCCCAGGGCGTCCGCGTCCAGCCCCTCGACCAGGCGCGCGAGGTCGGGCTCGTCGCCGCCGAACACCTCCAGCAGCGAGGCGCAGCGTTGGCTGAGGTCGGCCCGCAGGGCCTCGTTGAGCTGCTCGTCGCTGGCTTCGGCGCTCTGAGGGCGGGTCAGCAGGCGCCCGGTCTTGCGCCGCATGTCGCTCGGCCCGGGCAGGAGGGGCGAGGCGGAGACCTTCTCCAGCGCCGCGCTCGCGGCCCGCGCGGCGGCGACGACGTCCGGCGAGGGCTTGCGGGCGGGGGGCGCCTGACGACCAAAGAGACGAGCCAGCCAACGAAACACGGGCCCTCCAGGACCCATCTTCGGCAGCATCCTGGCGGGCTTGAGCCCGCCCGAGGCTCAGTCCAGCAGCTCGATGTCGTCGCGGAGCTGCTCGAGGGCGTCGCGGAGGCTCATTTCGCCGGCCTCGACCTCCTCCAGCACGGCCGCGATCGACTCGAGGGCCTCGGGCTCGAGGTTCTCGGTCGGGGCGTCGATCCGCCACAGGGAGGACACGATGTCGTCGATATCGGCGCGGTCGTCGACGATCTGCTCCAGGTGGCGGGCCAGGCCGCAGGCCACCAGCCAGAGCAGGAGCTGCTCCAGCCCGTCGAACTCGGTCGCGGAGCTGAGGCGCCCGTCGTTGTCGTAGGCGTGCACGCCGGGGTGCCCCAGCCGAAAGGCCAGGGTCGTCTCGCCCAGGTCCGCGATCGGGACCGAGTCCGCCCCGACCTGGCGCTCGCCGCTCGCGCCGCGCTCGCGGAAGTAGGCGATCACGTCGCGGATCCCCGCCCGCGGGCCCGTGTCGGGGACGCCGCGCCCGACGCCGAGCAGGGTCCGCTCGTCGTCCACGCTCAGGCCGTCGCTCAGGAGCAAGAGCTCGCGCCACAGGGTGGGCAGGGGCTGGCCGAGGTCCGCCTCGAGCGCCTCGAGGGCCCCCTCGTCGTTCTTGCGGCCAGGCATGCCCGTGCGCGTCGCGAGGCGAATCGCCGTCGCGAGGCCCTCGGTTTGGCTCAGGTCCAGCTCGCTCATGACTCGTTCCTCCAGGGACTCCGGCCCAGGATCGTGCGCGGCTCCGACATTACTTCTTGGCGCTGCCCGTGATCACCCGCTTGGGCGGGAAGGGTACCAAGGGGACCGTCGCGCGGCGCAGGAAGAGCAGCGCGAAGCAGGTCCGGCTCAGCCGCGAGAGGCCCTTGGCGTCGGGCCAGGTGCCCTGGTCCTCCTGGACCTCGAGCAGGTGCGCCGCGCCCTCCTCCCACCAGTCGTGGCTGCCGAAGCGGTAGGTCCCCGCCAGGGTGCCCGCGCGCATCACGCTGTAGAGGTAGTAGTACTTCCAGCCGCCCGAGCCGGGGTTGCTCTCGGGCTGGAAGTGCTCGGCCAGCCAGGCGCAGCCGTCGCGGATCGCGGTCTCGGTCGCCTCCTGGCGCGGGCGCCACGAGCGCGGGTAGCGCTCCAGCTCGCTCTTGGCGATACAGAGCGCGATCACCCCCGAGCTGGTCATGCTCCCCGTCGACTTCAGGGTGGTCTCGCTTCGCTGCGGGGCCGCGCCGACGCGGCTCGCTGGTCGGTCGCTCAGCTCGCGCTTCAGGTAGCTCCAGCCGCGGGCCGCGAACAGGCGCGACTCGGCCGTCTCGCCGCCCCCGCCGCCCTTCCGCTCGCGGGTGGCGGCCTCCTTGCGCTCCTGCTCCTTGTGCTTCTCGAGCAGCTTGTCGCGCTTCTTGAGCGGGACCATGTCGTAGATCGGCCCGTCGGCGGCCGGGATCGGGAAGGGGGAGACCTGGGGACCCTGAGGGTCCTGCTGGGCGACGAAGAAGTCGACCACGCCCTCGAACACCTCCGGCTTGACCTTGATCCCGAGCCGGCTGGCGGCCTTGAGCGCGAGCATCGCGTACTGGGTGCAGGAGTTGTCGTGGTCCTCGCTGCCCTTGGGGCTGGGGTAGCGCCAGCCCGTCTTGGCCTCGGCGCGGTTGTTGAGCAGGTAGTTGACGCACTCCTGCAGCTTGGCCAGGTCGGCCTTGCGGGCCTTCTTGCCGAAGTAGCGCCGGGCGGTGCTCGCGTAGCCGCGCTTGTGCTCCTTCTGCTTGACCTCGGCCGGCGGCGCGAAGCGGGCCTCGATCGCCAGGGCCAGCATCGAGACGCTGTAGACCCGCCGCAGGGGCAGCTGGTAGAGGTGGGCGAAGGCCCTGCCGATCCCGGGGTCGTCGGGTGGGGTGCCGCACTTGAGCAGGGTCAGGGTCGCCAGGGCCGTGTAGCCCATGGGGAAGCCCTTCTCGAGCGTGTCGGCCTGACCGGGGGGCAGCTTGAAGGAGCCGTCGGCCTGCTGGAGGTCCGCCAGCCACTTCAGGCCCTTGCCGAGGGCCGCCTCGAGCTCCGCCCGCTGGACGTCGGCCGAGGCCGGCAGGGCGGCGGCCAGGATCAGGGCCAGGGGGGCGAGGAGTCGGGTCACGGAGCCTCCGGAAGGCGAGGACCGTAGCAAGCGCTCCCGTCGAGGGCCAGCGCACACCCGAGGGCAGACGGAGCGGCCCTTTCGGACTACCCTGGCGCCCTAACGAAACACGAGGAGCGCCCGATGACCCAGTCCGCCGAGACGACCGAGCCCCAAGCCGTCTACCGCAAGGACTACCGCCCCGCCGACTTCACGATCGAGACGGTCGACCTGGCCTTCGATCTGCAGCAGGGCTACACCGACGTCACCGCGACGCTGAAGCTGACCCGCCAGGGCGAGGCCGGCTCGCCGCTCGTGCTGGACGGCGAGGAGCTCGAGCTGCGCTCGGTGAAGGTCGACGGGGAGGCCCTCGACGAGAGCGGCTACACCCTGACCAAGGAGCACCTCACGATCCCGGGGCTGCCCGAGCGCTGCACCCTCGAGACGGTCGTGCGGATCAAGCCCGAGGAGAACACCGAGCTCTCGGGGCTCTACCTCTCCAACGGCAACTACTGCACCCAGTGCGAGGCGATGGGCTTCCGCCGGATCACCTTCTTCCTCGACCGCCCCGACGTCATGGCGCGCTACACGACCCGGATCGAGGCTGACAAGGCGGCCTTCCCGGTCCTGCTCAGCAACGGCAACCGGATCGAGTCGGGCGAGGCCGAGGGCGGGCGCCACTGGGTCCGCTGGGAGGACCCCTACCCCAAGCCGAGCTACCTGTTCGCGCTCGTGGCCGGTGACCTGCACTGCCACGCGGGCAGCTTCACGACCCAGTCCGGGCGAGAGGTCCGCCTCGAGGTGTGGGTCGAGCACCGCAACGCGGACCGCTGCGAGCACGCGCTCCGCTCGCTGCAGCAGTCCATGGAGTGGGACGAGCAGGTCTACGGGCTCGAGTACGACCTCGACATCTACATGATCGTCGCCGTCGACGACTTCAACATGGGCGCCATGGAGAACAAGGGGCTGAACATCTTCAACTCCAAGTACGTGCTCGCCCGCCCCGACACCGCCACCGACGCCGACTACGAGGCGATCCAGGGCGTGATCGGTCACGAGTACTTCCACAACTGGACCGGCAACCGGGTCACCTGCCGCGACTGGTTTCAGCTGACGCTCAAGGAGGGCCTGACCGTCTTCCGCGACCAGCAGTTCAGCTCGGACATGACCTCGGCGCCGGTCAAGCGGATCGACGACGTGCGCGGCCTGCGCGTGCGCCAGTTCGCCGAGGACGCGGGCCCCATGCGCCACCCGATCCGGCCCGACAGCTACGTCAGCATGGACAACTTCTACACGGGCACGGTCTACCGGAAGGGCGCCGAGGTCGTGGGGATCTATCACACGCTGCTCGGGAAGGAGGGCTTCCGGAAGGGCATGGACCTCTACTTCGAGCGCCACGACGGCCAGGCGGTGACCTGCGTCGACTTCCGCCAGGCCATGGCGGACGCCAACGGGGTCGACCTCAGCCAAATGGAGAACTGGTACAGCCAGTCGGGCACGCCCCTCGTCGAGGCCGTGGGTGAGTACGACGCCGACGCCAAGACCTACGCCCTGACCCTGCGCCAGCGCTACACCCTCGACGACGACGAGGAGCGCAAGCCGGTCCTGATCCCGGTCGCCATGGGCCTCCTGGCCGAGGACGGGAGCGAGCTCCCGCTCCAGCTCGAGGGCGAGGACGCCGCGGCGGGCACCAGCCGCGTGCTGCAGCTGACCGAGGCCGAGCAGACCTTCACCTTCCAGCAGGTGCCCAGCAAGCCGGTCCCCTCGCTGCTGCGCGACTTCTCGGCGCCGGTCCGGCTCAAGAGCGAGCGCAGCCGCGACGAGCTGGCCTTCCTCATGGCCCACGACACCGACGCCTTCAACCGCTGGGACGCCGGCCAGACCCTCATGAGCCAGATCCTGCTCGAGCTGGCGGAGGCCTCCGCGGCCGGCCGCGAGCTGAGCCTCGATCCGAGCTTCGTCGAGGCCTGGGGCAAGCTCCTCGCCGACGCGAGCCTGGACGGCTCGCTCAAGGCCCAGGCCCTGGTCCTGCCGGCCGAGGCCAAGCTGGCCCAGGACCAGGCCGTGATCGACCCTGACGCCCTGCACGTCGCGCGGCAGTTCGCCCGCCGCGAGCTGGCGGGCAAGCTGGAGGCCCAGCTGGTCGCGGCCTACGAGCAGGCCCAGACCGGCGAGCCCTACTCCCTCGACAAGGCCGCGGTCGACCGGCGCCGGCTCAAGAACTGCGTGCTGGCCTACCTGGCGACCCTCGACAAGGAGGAGCACACGGCGCGCGTGCTCGAGCAGCTGCGCAAGGCCGACAACATGACCGACGCTCAGGCCGCCCTCTACACGATCTGCGACCGGGCCACCCCGCAGCGCGAGGCCGCGCTGGAGGAGTTCCACGCCAAGTGGAAGGACGACCCGCTCGTGCTCGACAAGTGGTTCACCGCGCAGGCCGTCAGCAGCGACCCCGGCACGGTGGCCGACGTGCGCGCCCTGATCGAGCACGCCGACTTCTCCTGGACCAACCCCAACCGCGTGCGCTCGCTCCTGGGCGCCTTCGCGATGGCGAACCAGGCCCGCTTCCACCAGGCCGACGGCTCTGGCTACACCCTGCTGGGCGACAGCGTGCTCAAGCTGGACGCGATCAACCCCCAGGTCACGGCCCGCCTCGTCAGCTCCTTCAACCAGTGGCGCCGCTTCGACGAGAAGCGTCAGCTCCTGCAGCAGAAGGAGCTGGAGCGGATCGCCGCCAAGGAGGGCCTCAGCAAGGACACCGGCGAGATCGTCGGTCGCGCGCTGAAAAGCTAGGTGGCCAGCACCGCGGAGCTCGAGGCGCTCTGGGAGCGCCTCGAGGAGCTCGACTTCTTCGAGGGCTACACCGAGGGGGCGAAGGCGCGCGCCAAGGCCTGGCTGGGCAAGCAGGAGGTGGTGCACGAGCGCTGGCCTGGGCTGACGCTCATGAACCCCCTCCTCGACGGCGAGGCGATCTACAGCGACGACGACTACCCCCAGCTCCTGGGCGAAATGGCCGGCGGGACCTACGGCATGTTCCAGCCGACGGACGTCGTCGGCGGGTTTCGCCCGGGCAAGCAGCGCAGCGAGGGGCGCTTCACGCTCTCGTTCCGCTGGGGGGGGCGTGACTACGCGGGCGAGTTCGCCAACAGCGACTGGATCGACGGGGCCTTCTTCGAGCTGGTCGATCGCGCCCGCAGCGACGCCGGCGCGGCCTGGGACTGGATCTCGGTCGGCGCCGACCTCGGCCAGTGCATGGGCTTGATCGTCGCGACCGAGGCGGCCTACCGGCGCGGCGTCGCGGCGGGAGTGCTCCCCCTCAGCAGCGACGACTGCGAGGTCGTCTACGAGGCCACCGGGGCCTTCCCCAACGAGGACGACGACCACGCCGAGTGGCTGCGCCGCCTCGAGGGAGGCGAGCTGAAGCGGGTCGTGGACCACGACCTCGACGACGAGGCGGACGGCCTGCCCGAGAGCGCCGAGGAGTTCCTGGACCTCCTCGACGAGGAGGACTGGTTCGCGCCCTTCCCCGAGAGCTACGCCGAGCAGGCCCGCGCCTGGGTCGCCCAGTGTTACGAGCAGGAGCGGCTCCCCGCGCTGGGGCTCGCGATCCACCGGGCCGAGCACGCGCCGGACCCCGACGAGCTGCCGGCCTGGTTCCAGAGCGTGATCCTCGAGTCCTGCGCCGCCAGCCACGGGTTGCTCGAGCTGATCGAGGTCGACGTGGCGGTCGAGGGCAGCGCCCTGCGCCTGCGCGGCCAGGTCGAGGCCGCCGAGGGCGGCGGCCTGGCCACGGTGGAGGCCTTCTCCTGGTTGACCGACGTGCCCAGCTGGACCTTCGAGGAGGACCCCCTCCTCTCGCTCGAGGCCTTCCTGACGGCGGCCCTCGAGGTCGCCGGCCACGAACACGCGGGCCTGGGCGTGTTCACGGGCCCCGACGAGGCGGTCTACGTGTTCCCGCGCAACCTGCGCGCCGACCTCCCCCTGGGCCTGGTCCCCGACGAGCTGCTCCACCTCGAAGTCGACGAGGAGGAAGGGGGGGAACACGAGGGCTCGCTCGAAGAGAGCGGCGAGCGCTATCAGGAATACGACGAAGACGACTACTAGGCGCGCGTCCTCGGCGGGCGGCGAGCGGGAAGGGAGCTGTCGCTGAACGCGGCAGCTCCTTCGCGTTCCGGAGATACGAAGAAGGAAAGCAAGAAAGCAGGAAAGAGAGAGCCTGCTCCTTTGCGTCCGCAGCCTTCTTCCTGCTTTCCTGCTTTCCTTCTTCACACACTCGAACCTGAGGGCGCCGTCGCTCAGGGCGACAGCTCCCTCAGCGCGCGCGGAGGGTGGCCGGGACCGGCCAGCGCTTCATGACGCCCGGCGCGTGCCGCTCGGCGATCTCCGAGGTCAGCGCGTTGCCCGCGATCAGCTCGCGGTAGAGCTCGGCGCTCTGGCGCGGGCGCCGCGTCAGCGCCGGGTCGCTGTGGTCGACGGCCACGATCCCGAACTGCTTCTCGAAGCCTTCGCGCCACTCGAAGTTGTCCATGAAGCTCCAGAGCATGTAGCCGCGCACGTCGACGCCGCTCTCGATCGCGCGATGCATTTGCGCCCAGTGGCTGACCAGGTAGCGCCGGCGCTGGTCGTCCTCGTCCACGCTCGCGCAGCCGTTCTCGGTCACGTAGATCGGCTTGTGGAAGCGCTCCCAGCCCTCGCGCAGGGCGTGGAAGAAGCCGGGCGGGTAGACCTGCCAGCCCATGGCGGTGGTCTCGATCCCGGGCGGCGCCGTGAACTGTCCCGCCTGCACGTTGCTGAGCGTGTTCAGGCTGACCGTCGCGCTGACGCGCATGTAGTAGTTCAGCCCCAGGAAGTCGAGGCTGCCCTCGAGGTCCTTGATCCGCTGGCGGCGGCCGAAGGGGAGCGCGACCCGGCCCGTGGCCACGCTCTCCTCCCAGGCCTTGTAGCTGACCTGCGCGAACACCTTGGCCAGGACCGTCTCGAGCTTGCGCTGCCAGCCGCGCTCGGCCAGGGGCTCGACGTATTGGACCGCGCTGGCGTAGCCCGCCTGGACCGGGCCGCCGTCGGGGGCGCGCCCGACCAGGGCGTGGATCATCCGATAGGCGAGCGCGTGCGCGCGCAGCAGGGCGCGGAACACCTGGCCCGCCGCGAGGGGGTCGACCAGGCAGGGCGGGTGGTAGCCGATCAGGTGTCCGACCAGGACCGGGACCATGGGCTCGTTGAGCGTGATCCAGAGGTCGACCTGGTCGGCTACGCGCGGGATCACCCAGCGGAGATAGCGCTCCCAGCGGGCGAGCGCGGTGCGGGCGCGCCAGCCCCCGCGCTCGGCGAACCAGTTGGGCAGGACCCAGTGGTTGAGGGTCAGGCACACCTTGAGTCCGCGCGCGCGCAGGTCCGCGAGCATGGCCAGGTAGTGCTCGAGGGCGACCTCGTCGAACACGCCCTCCTGGGGCTCGAGGCGGGCCCACTCCAGGCCGAGGCGGAAGCCCGTATGCCCGTGGCGGGCCATCAGCGCGTGGTCTTCGGGGTAGCGGTTGTAGTAGTCGCAGGCCCGCCCGCTGGTCGTGCCGTCGTTGACCTTGCCCTCCTGCTCCCAGGCCCACCAGTTGGAGTGGACGTTGTTCCCCTCGACCTGGTGGCCCGCCGTGGCGGTGCCCCACCAGAAGCCCTCGGGGAACTCGAGCCGCCAGGACACCCCTACTCGCTGACCACGCCCAGGGCGCGATACACGGCTCGACAGAGGGCGACCATGCGCGGAGAGCGGATCCGCCAGTCCATGCGGTTCATCACGTAGCCGAAGGCGAGCTTCTCGCTCGGGTCGCAGAAGCCGAGCGAGCCGCCCATGCCGGCGTGCCCGAAGGCCTCGACCTTGGGCGAGATCAGGTGCAGCTCGTCCTTGAGGAAGCCCTGCGACCAGCCGATCGGCTTGTGGATCACGAGGTCGCGCTCGCTCCAGGACTGGCGCGCCATGGGGCCGGCCAGCGACTCCTCCTTGCAGTAGCGCCGCCCGCCGTGCTCGCCGCCGAGCGCGAAGGGCGTGTAGATCTTGGCCAGCGAGACGGCGCTCGCGAGCGCCCCGCACCAGGGCAGCTCGAGCGCCGTGATCGCCGGGTCGTTCATGGCCTGGAACTGACGCCGCCCCAGGCTCGGCCCCGAGCGGAAGGCGCGGCCCACCGCCGAGTAGGGGCGCCCGACCACGCCCCGGTAGGTGTAGGTCTCGGCGCTCTTGCCGAACAGGGCCTCGGGCAGGGCGTGGCGGAGGAACTCGCGCTTGCGGTTGGGAATGATGTCCACCACGTGGGCGCGGAGGGGGTCGTCGAGCGGGACCCCGAGCCCGAGCTTGGCGCCGGTCGGCTCGGCCAGCTCGCGGCGCAGGAAGGTGCCGACGCTCTCGCCCGCCACGCGGCGGAAGAGCTCGCCCACGAAGGCCCCCCAGGAGATCGCGTGGTAGCCCTGGTCCGAGCCGGGCTCCCAGATCGGGGTCGCGGCCTCGAGCAGGACCGACACGGCGTCGGGGTCGGCGAGGTCCTCGACCCGGAGCTTGCTGGGGAGGTAGACCAGCCCGGCGCGGTGGTTGAGCAGGGTCCGGACCGTGATCCCGGCCTTGTTCCCGCGGCCGAACTCGCGCCAGTAGTGCGCGACCGGCAGGTCGAGGTCGAGCTGGCCGCGGTCCTCGAGCAGCAGGTAGCAGAGCGCGACCAGGCCCTTGGTGGTCGACCACACCACCGTCGCCGTGTCGCGCTCCCAGGGCCGCTCCTGGCCGCGCACGTCCGCCACGCCGCCCCAGAGGTCGACCACGGGCTCGCCCTCGATCGTGACGTGCAGAGCGGCGCCGACCTCGCGGCGCTCGCGGAAGTTCTCCGCGAAGGCCTCGCGCACGACCTCGAAGCCGCTCGCGACCGTGCCGTGGATCTCGAGCTCGTGTTGCGTCGCCTTCAAGGTCCCTCTCCTCCGCGCGCGCGCGGCAGGCTCTCGAAGAGCCGCTCGCGCCCGTCGCCGTAGTGCTGATAGGCCAGCCAGTGGAGCGCGCCCTCGGCGCGCAGGGCCGCCCGCGCCGCCAGGAGCGCGTCTCCCAGCGTGCGCCCCAGGCAGAGCTCCTCGTAGCAGGCCAGCGCGAAGCGCTGCGCCTGCTCGTCGGCCACGTCCCAGAGCGTCGTGATCACGTTGCGCGCGCCGGCCAGGAGGAACGCGCGGGCCATGGCGCCGTTGGCCGCACGTCCGCAGGTGTTGAGGAACACCAGCCGCGCGGCGAGCGCCTGCCCGCCCACGTCCTCGGGGGCGAGCCACTCCCCGCCGCCGAGCTGCCAGCGCGGCTCGCCCTCGATCAGCTCCGTGTGCCCGCACCAGTGCAGGATCTCGGCCTCGGGCAGCGCCGCCAGCACGGCGGCGCGGGTGGCGCGCTTGTCGGCGAGGCTGGTCAGGCGCGAGCGCGGCGCGGCCTGGCGCCAGAGGAGGTCGACCACGCTCGCCGCCTCGCGTCCGCTGTGGGGGAGCTGGGCCAGCTCGCCCGCGAGCACGACCGCCTCCAGGCGCTCGCGCAGGCGGCGCGGCACGATCCGGACCGAGGTCCGGCTGACCAGGCGCCGAGCGAAGGGGCGCTCGGCGAGGAAGCGCCCGTCGTCGCAGGCGAGCTCGAAGGGGATCGCCGCCAGGCGCTCGTCGACGAGCAGGCGCAGGGGCTGGCTGGGGTCCTCGCGCAGCCGCTCGGCGACCTCGTGCGGGAAGAGGCCCCACAGGGCCGCCCCCAGGGCGCGCAGCTCGCCCTCGTGGTCGAGCAGGCGCCGGTCGGCCGCGGCCTGGAGCGGCTCGAGGCGCCCGAGCAGCTCCCGCTCCAGCGCAGGCGGATAGGGGCGGGTGGCGTGCTGGTGGACGGGGCCGGCGCCCTCGATCGCGAAGCCGAGGGCTTCGCCGCTCAGGTCGACCCGCAGCGAGAGGGGCTCGCTGGCCTGGGTCGCGCGCGCCATGGCCTGCTCGAAGAAGGCCAGGAACACGTCCGGGTTGAGCAGGCACACCACGACCCGGCGCAGGGAGGTCTGCTCGCGCAGGGCGGCGACCACCTCCTCGACCATGGCCTGGCTCGACTGGGCCGCCGTGATCTCGGTCGCGCGGACCCCGAAGGCGGGGAAGGCGAGGGACTCGAGGCCCAGGCCCGCCGCGAGCTGGAGGACCGAGCGCACGGCCTGACGGACCCAAACCAAGGTGGTGTGGTGGTGATCCTCGCCGGTCTTGACCACGGTCGCGGCGTGCACGACCCAGCGACAAGGGAGGTGGTTGGCCGGGGTCAGGACCGCGCGCCCCGGCTCGATCGGCCCCAGCCGAGCCAGCGCCTCGGCCATAGCGTCGCCCTCGACCCCGCGGATCGCGCCGGAGACCGAGGGGCCGCCGGGCTTGTCCATCAACAGGTCGGAGTTCTCGCTGTTGACGATCGCGTCCACCTCGAGGCGCGTGATGTCGCCGAGGTGGATCTGCAGCTTGCGGCCAGAGACTTCGTATTCCCGCTGCACGGCTCCATTCCAATCGTTTCGGGCCTCCCTCGCCACCACAGGGCGTGAAAGACCTAGCTGGGATCCTCTTGGCGCGCTCGAGCTGCCCGGGTCCTTCGACGCCGTGCTCGCCGACGACAGCCTGCCCGGCGTCAACGGGGTCGAGCTGGCGACCGCGCTGCGCGAGCGCGACCCCAAGCTCTCGGTGATCCTCATGACCGGCTACGTCGCCCCGGAGCTGGAAGAGACCGGTTACCCCTTGCTCGAGAAGCCATACTCGACCAGCCTGCTCCTGGATCTCCTTCGCAGCCAGCTGGCCTGAGGCCTCGACCTACCCATGACCCGGTGACGCCAACCCAGGTGGAGCGCTCGTGAGCGGCGCGCCCGAGCGCGACCCGCTCCGGCTGCGCGGGATCCGACGCCTCGGCAAGATCGAGCTGAGCGAGTCCGTCGGCGCCGGCGCCATGGGCCACGTCTATCGGGGCCGCCACCGAGGGCTCGGCCGGCAGGTCGCGGTCAAGGTCCTGCTCGACGAGCGCAACGAGCGCTGGCGGCGCCGCTTTCAGCGCGAGGTCCAGGCCCTGGCGCGCCTGCGCCACACGAACCTGCTCTCGATCCACGAGGCGGGCGAAGAGGCGGGGCTGCCCTACCTGGTCAGCGAGTGGCTCGAGGGTCAGCCCCTCGACGAGCACCTGCGCGCGGGCGGCGCCGAAGCGGGCGGCAAACTCG
>CALDQK010000886.1 GCA_937911525.1 uncultured bacterium | reverse complement strand
CGGCGGAGCGGGCTGGCAGCTCGACGAGCCCAGTCAGCTGCGCGCCGACGCGGGTGCCCCCTGGCTCGAGCTGACCCGCCCGGTCACGAGCGCGCACGGCTACGACCGGCTACGAGCCGAGGCGGCGCCGGTGGCGGTGGCCGACCTGCGCGTCAGCGCGCGCGTCAGCGCCGCGGCCGTCGGCAGCGTCAGCCTGGCGGTGGTCGAGGACGCGCGTGTGCTCGCGGCGAGCTTCCCGGTCGGCGAGGGGGCGCTGGTCTTGAGCGTGGACGGCGCCGAGGTCGCGCGAGCCGAGGCGCCGCCCCTCGCCCTCGGGAAGAGCTACGCCCTCAGCCTGGAGGTGGCCGACGACCGGGCGCGGGTCTCGATCGACGGCGCGCGCGTGCTCGAGTTCGCCGACGACGCCGCCCCGCGGGCCTGGTGCCGCCGCGGCAGCGTTCGCCTCCACGCCAGCGCCGGCGAGGTGGTCTTCAGCGGCGTGCTCGTCGAGCGCGACGGGATCCACTACCAGCCGCGCGCGGGGGCCGCGCACGACCCCGCCGCCGCGCCCCTCGACGTGCCGGCCGAGCACGTGTTCCTGCTCGGCGACAACAGCGCCACCTCCTCGGACAGCCGCAGCCGCGGGCCGCTTCCCCTCTCCGGCCTGCGCGGCCGGGTGATCTACGTTCACTAGTGAGCCACCCCGACGAGCTCGACTGGCGCTGCCCCGCCTGCTATCGCCACGCGCCGAGCGGCGACTGGTGGACCTGCCCCTGCGGTGAGCGCTGCGACCCCTTCCGCGAGGGCGAGGTCGAGACCTGCCTGGCCTGCGGCGAGGAGCCCTCGTCGGTGACCTGCCCCGACTGCGGGCGGACGGCGCCAGCGCAGGCCTGGCACCCGCTGGCGGGGATCGAGTGGATGCGCGACGAGGGCGCCGGCACGATCGACGTCGTGCTCCCCCTCGAGCGCGCGCCGCGCTTCCCCGACCTCTGCGTGGCCTGCGGCGAGGACCCCAGCCAGCGGCTGACCCTCGTCGTCCGCGCCAGCCGCGGCGGCGACTGGCTGCGCGTGTGGGGGGGCGGCGGGCGCCGGCTCCGGCTCGAGGTCCCCTGCTGCGAGCGCTGCGCCGGGCGCGTGCGCTGGCTGCCGCGGCTGCGGGTGGGCCTCGGCTGGCTGGTCTTCCTCGGCGCGGGGCTCGCGACCCTGGTGATCGCGCGCGAGCGCGGCGCGCGGCTGGCGTCGGGGGCGGGCCTGGGGGTCCTCAGCGGAGCGGTGGCGCTCGTCGTCTACCTGCTGACCCTGGCCCGCTGGTGGAAGGTGCCCCTCGACGTCCACGCCGACCAGGACCGCGAGCGCGTGGTCTACGAGCTGAGCAACCCGCAGGTCGCGCTGCACTTCGCGCTGGTGAACGAGGCCGAGCGCGTGCGCGGGGAGAAGCTGAGCCAGATCCTGCGGGAGCTGAGCGGCTAGAGCCCGTCCTCGGGACCGCCAAGGGGCTGTCGCAAGAGCGACAGCTCCCTCTCTATCGAGGCAATGAACGGAGAAAACTAGAAAACTCGAAGGAGCTGTCGCTGACAGCGACAGCTCCCTCCTGCATTCTTGGATCGAACCGCCAAGGACGCCAAGGACGCCAAGGTTCGGCGGTGTTACCCCGGTTTCGCGACACCCTGGATAGCGATTCTCTCGAGACCACCCAACGGCTGCTCCGCTGAGGAGCCACCGCGCCTTCGAGTTTTCTAGTTTTCTCCGTTCAATCTCCGAAACGCGAAGGAGCTATCGCGCAGCGCGACAGCTCCTTCTTGGGACTCTGGCAAAGGAACTCAGCAGTTAGAGCCGCACGATCAGCGACAGGTTGGCGCCCAGGTATTCGAGGTCGAAGTCGAAGGCGCCGTTGCGGCTGTTGTTGGACTGGCTGGAGAAGTCGAACTCGAGGTAGCGGGCGCCCAGCTGAATGCCGACCCAGGGGATCGGATAGGCGGTCACACTGGCTTCGACGCGATAGCTCCCCCCTTCGAACCCGAAGTAGTCCACGTAGCTCCCGGCGATCAGCAGCCGGACGTCGACGTAGTCGCGGTAGCCCGCGTGCACGGCCACGCCGAGCTCGGGGTAGGGCAAGACCTGGAAGTCGCCCAGCCGCAGCGCGCCCTTGATATCGGTCGTGTCGGCCTTGAGCCCGCTCAGGCTGTCGCGGATCTCCCAGTCGACGAGCAGCGCCCGCGCGCCGACCAGGGGCGAGATCCGGAAGAAGCGGTTGTTGAAGATGTTGATCGTGACGTCGGTCCCGAAGAAGGCCTGGCGGAACTTGCTGTCGACCGTGGTGCTGGCGCTGAAGCTCTGGCCCGCGAAGTTGAGCGTGCGCGTGAGCTGCGTCTCGCCGCGGTACTCGAAGGGGGTCACCAGCCAGCCGTAGACGCTCACCCAGCGCGTCTCCACGAAGGGGTTGAGCTCGAGGACGGCGCTCTCGTCGAAGTCGATCAGGGCGGTCGAGCGGGGGTTCTCCTCCACGCCGAGGTCGCGCTCCACGTCGAACTCGGTCCCGACGAGGTTGGTCAGCCCGCCCAGCGCGCGCCCGGTCACCTGGACGTCCATGTTGAAGGTCGGCTGGAACCAGGCGCCGACCCGCAGCCCGATCCAGCCGGTCTCGAACTCGTCGTCGCCCTCGTCGTCGGCGTAGGCCGCGGGGGAGAGCAGGAGCAGCGCGAGCAAGAGGGGGAGCCAGCGGGTCATGGAGCACCTCCGGATCTGGGAGGCTACGACAGGCGAGTGACTTCGTCCCGCTCTCTTTAACGCGGCGCGCAAGATTTTCTCAAGGTCCGCCCTCAGGGATCCGATAGCGAGAGGGAGCGCAGGAAGAGCCCTGCGTGGGGAGGATCCATGCACGTCATCGCCGTCACCAACCAAAAGGGCGGAGTGGGTAAGACCACCACGGCCCTCGCGATCGCCGCCGAGCTCGCCCTCGGCGGGCAGCGCGTGCTGGCCGTGGACCTCGACCCCCAGGGCAACCTCGGCATGGGGCTCGGCGTGGCCGAGGACGACGGCGCGAGCGCCTACGAGGTGTTGAGCGAGCGGAGCACCCTGGCCGAGGCCAGCCGCTCGGTCCCGGCGCCGGGCCTCGAGCGGTTGAAGCTCGTGCCCGCTGGGCCGCGCCTCGCACGGGCCGAGAGCGAGCTGGTCGGCCAGATCGGCTTTGACGAGCTGCTCAAGCGCGCCCTGGCGGCCCACGGAGAGGCCGACGTGGCCGTGCTCGACTGCCCGCCCTCGCTCGGGGCGCTGACGATCAACGCGGTCGGCGCCGCCGACCTGGTCGTCTCGCCCGTGCAGTGCGAGTTCTTCTCGGCGCGCGGCGTGGTGAAGCTGGTCGAGATCGTGGAGCTGGTGCGCAACCGGCGAAACCCCGACCTGCGCTTCCTCGTCGTGCCGACCCTCTACGACAAGCGCAACAACATCTGCCGGGCCGTGCTGGCCGAGCTGCGCCGCTCCTTCGGACACGAGGTCGCCCAGACCACGGTCGGGATCGACACCCGCGTGCGGGAGTCGCAGGCCAAGGGGCTGCCGGTCGGGCTCTACGCGCCGCGCTGCCGGGCCGCCAAGTCCTACCGCGACCTGGCCGACGAGGTCCGGGCTCGCCTGACTCGGGAGGTGCGTCATGCCCAAGCCGCTTGATCCCAACGGCCTCGAGGGCGCCTTCGCGCCGCGGCGCCAGCCGACTTCGCTGGACTTCCTGATCCCCGCCAAGGAGGGCGAGGGGGAGGCCCAGGCGCCCAAGACGGCGCCGACCGTCACGAAGACGACCGCCAGGACGGCGAAGAAGAAGAAGACGGCCAAGAAGAAGACGGCCAAGAAGAAGACGGCGAAGAAGAAGACGGCCAAGAAGAAGACGGCCAAGAAGAAGACGGCCAAGAAGAAGA
>CALDQK010000885.1 GCA_937911525.1 uncultured bacterium | reverse complement strand
CTCGCCGACGCGAGCGCGGTTGAACGAAGCCTGCGGCAGTGACTGAGCCTCGGCCTCGGTTCGAGGTCGCCCAGATCCTGCGGGAGCACGGCGAGGCGTTCCTCTCGCGCTACCCCGTGACGCCCGTGCAGCGCAAAGCGATCCGCGCGATGGTTGCCTGCCGCACGGCAGCGCTGGGCGGTCACCTCGACCGCTGCACCCACTGCGACTACACCCAACCCTCCTACAACAGCTGCCGGCACCGGGCCTGTCCCAAGTGCCAGGGCCAGCGACAGCGGGAGTGGATCGCCAAGCAGGCCGAGCGAGCGCTGCCCGTCCCCTACTTCCACGTCGTGTTCACGCTGCCCGCGGCCTTGCGCCCGCTCGCGGCAGCCAACCCCAAGGTCGTCTACGCCTTGCTCCTGAACACGGCCGCCCGAACCGTGGTCGAGTTGGGGAAGGACCCGCGCTTGTTGGGAGCCGAAGTCGGCGTCACGGCGGTGCTGCACACCTGGACCACCTCCCTTCACCTCCACCCTCACGTCCACCTGATCGTGACCGCGGGCGGGTTGGCCCAGGACGCCACACGCTGGGTCCCAAGCCGCTGGGGAGCTTGCTACCTGCTGCCCGTCAAGGCGCTGGGGCGTCGCTTCCGCGCCCGCTTCCTGCGCCGGCTCGAGCGTGCGGAGCGAGACGGGAAGCTGCAGTCGACGGACGTGCCGCTGGCAAACCTGAAGCCCGCGCTCTACGCGAAGGACTGGGTGGTCTACGCCAAGCGCCCCTTCGCAGGCGTACGCCAGCTCTACCGCTACCTCGGCCGCTACACCCACCGGGTGGGCCTCACCAACCACCGTCTGCTGGCCGTGACACCAGAGTCGATCGCCCTGCGGACCCGCAACGGTACCGCTCGCTTCGCTCCGCTGGAGTTCCTGCGGCGCTTCCTTCAGCACGTCCCGCCAAAGGGCTTCGTGCGCGTGCGGCACTTCGGGATCTTCGCCAGCTCGAACCTCCGCACCAAGCTCGCCCGCGCTCGCGAACTGCTGAGCGTGGAGGACGAGGAGTCCAAGCCGAGCGACCGCGAGGAACCCGCGGAGACCCCAGACGCCATGACCGACTGCCCTCGCTGCCTGTTTGGCCAGTTGCGTCGGGAGGAGTTGCTGCTGCCCACGCTGGCCCGCGAGGAGGCGCTGTGGGACCCGTAGCGCCACGCCCACGACGAACCGCACGAACGACGCGGTCCCCGCAGTCGAGCTCGGGGTCTGGCCAACGGTACGACCGGCGCTCTGCTTCCGGCCGGGGAGGCGCCCCAAACAGTGGCTCCGCAGTGGAGTATGCCAGGGTCCCTCGATCCGAGTGAGCTGGGACGTGATCGATCCTCAGAGAGCCCAGTCGGAATGCCCATAGCGAAGTCGCCCCAACCCTCTTGGTTACGCGCTAACGACCCGCCTTCTTGAGCGCGGCGACCTTCGCCGACAGCACCCGGTCCTTCGCGGCCAGTTGCTCAACCTGCTGTCGGTCACCTCGGACCCACAAGAGGTTCACAGCTGCGAGTCGCTCGACCTGGCTTCCGGCTTTGGCCACCTCGACGAGACGCTCGCGCGAAAGGCTGGCAAGCGTCTTCACCTGAGCCCGTGCCTTGCTCTCAGAGCTCTTTGGGGAGGAACGCTTGGTCTGGCTGGGTGGGACCACCCTGTGGGACGTGCTCTCGCTGGTCTTCGCGTGAACGGGCGTTCCTGCTTGCGCCAGCGCCTTCTGCGGTGGATGCGGGTCGCTGGCCGGCTCACTGGAGGTCAACACGGCCCCCAGGGGAACGGCAAGCAGGGCTGCAGCGCAGGCCGAGAAGGCTGCGAGGCGAACATGGCTGATTCGCGTCTTCTGAAGGCTCATCCGTTCGCTCCAAGCTCTCGTTCCCAGGCCGTGCGCAGACTCTCACCCTCGGACACCTCGACACTGCGCCCAGACCACCTCAAGAGTAGCTCCGCGAGTTGGGCCGCGAGTCGCGGCTCGTCCAGTACGGGAAGCAAGGCCCGCAGGTCGGCGGGCTTTCGCTGGCGAAGACCCGCAAGGGCCAACACCCGCTCACTCAGTTCGCGGCTGGAGTCGCCAAGAACCTCGACCAACTTGGCCGTGACCCCAGTTTGACCCGGACCCAATCCTGTGGACCGGCCCAGCAGCTGAATGGCCGCCGCTCGGACTCGCTTGCTGTCGTCGTCCACCAGCGGCGTCAAGCGCCCCAGGTAGGGCAAGGGATCCACTGAAGCCACGAAGCGCAGTGCGGCCAGGCGCAGTGGTTCCTGCGGGCTTGAGAGGTGCTCGCTGATTCTGCGCGCTTGGGAGGCGTCTCGTGCATCCAGCGCGCTGTAGATTGCAGCCTCCTGAGCGAGCACCTCCCCGCTGGAACGAGCAGGTTGCGTGGGCCCGTCTCCGAGGCGGGACTGAAGCGCAATCAGCCCGATTGCCAAGAGAAAGGAGATAGCGAGCAGCGGCTTGACGTATCGGGGGGGCTTGCCCTGTTCAAGGCGAAGTTGTTCACGCGCATGCCTGGCAGCACGGCGTGAGCAGCCACAAGCGTCCATGATCTCCTTGTCCGAAGCAGCGGGGTTTTCGCCAAGGAATATGAGTGGATTCATTTGGGCTCTAGCCATACTGCACTATGACCTTGTGTTGGCTCCCGTCGCTGAATACGAAATACGTTCGATCCGAGGCCCATTCCGAGCGCAGAGATTGACCTATCTGCTCCAGCCCCCAGTTGGCGCGGGTCTCCCGGTGCAAATCGATCTGGCCAACAAAGCGGAGAGGCTTGCCGTTCAAGAATGGCCACTCTGGCTCCTGGATCCACTGCGGCCTCACGTCTTGCAGGCAGGCGAATCGCGTGCCCAGGAGCTCTGACAGCAAAGCCTCCGCGTCTTCTGGGGCGGACTCGTAGGAGGACAGAAGCTCCCTCAAATAGGTCTCGCAGTCCTCCGCCCTGGGGTCGAATCCAAGGGATTGGCCCAGGCGAAAGAGCTGCGCCAACACGTCGTCGTAGTTCACTGAAGTCCACCGCACCAGCCAGGCCCCAGAATCCAAGCTCACAACTCAAGCCTAGCCTAGCCTGATCTCTCTTCCTCTTCCCACTCCTCAATGTCCTGCAGACGACCCTCCCAGTAGCTTCCAAGCTCCAGTGCAGAACCGTCCCTTGAGAGGATCTCCCCCCTGTGATGTGCCATGACCTCGGCAACGGTCCGGCCGCTATGGTCCGTTCCGTCGCGGCGAAGGTAGGTGAGGCACTTGGCAAACTCAATGATACCTGAGTTGCAGTAGACGACCCCGAAGCTTGGAGGACGGACGATCCAAATCGATCGATCGGACTGCCGCACGCAAAGGAAGAACGGGCCCAAACGACCGAAGGCAAGGTAGTCGCTGCCTTCAAATGAGAGTGACTGACAGGTGCCGTCAAAGGTGAAGTGAGGACCAGAGGGCAGGCCTACCTCTCTCAGGAACTGCTCTTCAACTTGTCCGAACCACTGGCCTGGAATCTGGGGGAAGGGAGACAGGGAGTGCCCCTCCCAGGCAAGCAAATAGCGCTTTAGCCAATCGTCGTGTTCGGCTGTCACTGGGAGGCATCCTTCCCGAGTGCCCCCAGGATCGCGTCTTCCTTCGTTTGTCTTGCTACCTGCCTGTTTGCGGGGCTAACGTTGTAGTCGAATGAATGTGAGTACTTTGCGTTGGGGAATTCTGCCTGCATCCAAGGGTCGCAGTTCTTCTTGCAGAAGTCGTATTCGCTGTAGATCCGCTTAACATTATTTGGATCAATGTTGTTCTGCCTAAGCCAATTCCTGCCTGCGATCTCAGCGTGGACCGTCTCCTGCCCACCCGGCGAACGATAGCTCGCATAAGCCCTTTTTTTCACTGTGCCGTCAGGACCTTCGTATTCAAAGACAGCGACGTTTCGCTTGCCCTTGAGAAGTGACGGATTCTCCACCCCTTCCCTTCTTCGGTACTCGAGAGCTTCCTTGCTGAGGTCGTGCTCTCCGTACTCAACTTTGCAGCCAAGGTTATGGACCCAAACGCCCGGGGCGTCCTCGGACTGTGCGACGAAGTAGGTGTGCCAACCCTCAACCTCGATGTTGAAGTGCTGGGCGTGCTCTCGCCTCATGTCGACGGAGGCGACCTCCAGCGGAGACCCGCTTGCGGCGACTAGCATGTCTCCAGGCCTGAGATCACGCGCCTGGAGCCAGCCTCGCCCCGAAACGAAGTATGGGTGCCCTGGGGTAGAGCGAATTACCTGATATTCAAGGTAGAGGCGCGGTGCTGAATCACTTTCGTCGTCCTCTTCGGAGTTTCCGCCTTGCTTGTGATTCTGGGAGTGGCGCTCGGTCCTCCCTCGCTGTCGAACGGGAACAATCTTCAGAATGAGGACGAGGTTCGTCCTTCCCGTAAACAGCCGAGCAACTCGTCGGAACGCTTGTTCCCCTGTTTGGTCCGACTGCGACAGGACCAGGTCGCCCACCTGCAGGTCTTCGATGCGCTTCTTCCCGCGTGAAGTCAGAACAAGAGTCCCAGCGAGAAAGCAACCCCGCTTTGTCCGTGTCTTCTGGTGGCTGTCGCGGTCGGATTCGGCTTGATCCCTACTCTTTCGGCTATTGTGATCAAACTCAGTGTTCTTGGCGCCCTTTCGTCCCTTGACGCTATCCCTGACCTTGTCAATTGCCTTGCCGAGCCCAGCCAGAGTGGCTGCGCAGGTGATCTCCAAGAAGGCCGCGGCCAATTCCTCTCCGAGCGCCTTTCCAAATGTGTAGCTACGTGAGCCCCAGGCAAACGCGGCCTTGATGCTGGCTACCCCGATGGCCTTCGTGAGGAGGTAGGCGATGAAGCAGGGCCCAGCAAGCTTCTTGGCTGCAGCGCTGGCTAGCTTCGCGATCCCCATCTCCTTGAGGGCTTCCCAGAGTATGGAGGCCACCTGTCCCTTAGTCAGCTGACCAGTACGAGCCGCGTTGAACAAGTCAACGAGGCCCTGAATCTGAGCAACAACGTCAATGCCGTCGCTCCACCCCTTCGTCAGCCCTGAGGTGAAGGTCTTCTCTGTCGTTAGGCCGAACGGATCAAGCCAGTTGACCGGGTTATTGCCAGCATAGTTTTGCGCGCCGCCTCGATTCTGGTCACCTGTCCAGATTCCCAAGGGGTCACGCTGAATGAATCGCCCAGTGGCCGGGTCCAGGTAGCGATGCCTGAAGAAATAAAGGCCACTAGCCTCCTCGAAGTCCCAGCGCCGCCCAGTGAACATGAAAGGCTGTTCGACAACCGTTGAACTCGCGATCGTTCTTGAATCTTCGTTGGTCTTGTCATGCTCAAAAATTGTGACTTCGCCGTAAGGTTTGTAGCGATAGCTCTCGACCATTGCGCCGGCATAAGTAACAGCCATCACGGAGCCGATGGAGTTGTGGTGGTAATAGAGATCAACCGTGTCAGAGGTGCTGGAGTCACCGTCCAAGTCGCGCACATCCGGTAGAGTCGCGCGTAGGACTTCGTCAACACCTCCACCAAACACATAGGTCTTGTTTAGGTTGCCGCTGTCGGTCCTCTCCTCGATGCACTGCCAGTCATCGTAGTAATAGAGAACGGTGGAGAAGGTGCTGCTCTCATCCTTCTTGAGGACACGGCGTCCCTGAGCGTCATAGCGGTAGCGCACGTCTCTTGTACCGTCGGTCCACTGGACCAGACGATTGTCACAATCATAGAAGCGCTGGACGCCTGCAGTGTCTGCCTGCGTTACGTTCCCAGCTTTATCGTGGCTACGGACCTTCTCGCCGACCTGCGTGTACTGATTCATAGCCGCGTCATATGTCGGCGCGCCGGTCTCAAGCAGATACGGCTCAATCGTGCCGAAAGTGTGGACCTCCGTGCGGTTGCCTGAAGCGTCTAGGTGGTAATCGATCGACGTCGAGGGGTTGGGAACCGGAGGCGTAACCGAGGCTACGTTGTTTGTCGCCGGCAGGCTTGTCGACGCAACGTCAACGTCTACGTGGACAAGTCGATAGGCAGAGTCATAGACATAGAAGTCGCCGAGGCTGGTTTGGTCGGCCACTCCAGCGAGACGATTCTCTTGTCGACGGTTATCTGCGCGATCCCAGGTGTAGGAGTAGCCCACCAGACGCTGAGAGTCGCTGTCCCGAATAGTGTCCAGGGTCAGGAAGCGGCGCTCGTAGTCGAAAGAGGTAGTGCACGTAACTCCCTCGTCGTTGTACTTTCGCTCGAGGCAGCGCCCCCCCATGCCAATGTGCCTGAACGAGGCGATCGTCGTCGCTCCCTGCGTGACCGACGAAAGGCGGTCAACACCGTCATAGGCCCGATTGATTGGGTTGCCGACCGTCGGGAGCCCTCCAGCGGTGTGGTTCTGTGGGTAGAAGAGCTCGCGGAGGTTGCCGACGCCATCGTAGGCGCGGCTCGTCTTACCCTGGATCGCGCTGCTCAGCGACCCGAGCTTCGAGGTCCTGCCCGCACCCGTAGCGATCTGGAGGACTTCGCTCTTCTGACGACTCATAGAGTCATAGGCGAAGTCGAGGATCGTGTCGTTGTCCTCAGCCTTCGTGATGCGGCTCAACCCGTCGTAGTCCCAAGAGGCGAACGTGGTCTGCTCCTGGCCGGCCGGTAAGCCTTGGACGGAGAGGTCGGTCTTTCGCTCAAGAGCATCGTACTCGAACCTCTTGGCAACCCCACGGGGATCGACCTTGATGGCTAAAGTGCCGTTGCGGTTGTAGGTGTATCGACAGTCCGTCCCGTCGGCGAACACTTCGCGGATCTGGCGGTTCTGGTGGTCGTAAACATAGCCCGTAACATTTCCGCGTGGGTCGATCCGCGACTCCACCCGGCTGTTGCCGTCGTATGCCGTGCTGGTTGTGAGCGTGTTGATCACCTGACCGCCACCCACGCCACCAACGCGAAGGTCTTCATGGGTGCTCAGCCGCCGAGAGACGCCGTCGTATTCGAAGCGAGTGGTGTTTCCGCGCTCGTTGGTGAATGAACTGGTCCCGATTGCCGTACCAAAGGGAAAGAGGCCGGGGTGCTGGGACTTATAGGGCAGGTCGTCTACCCGAGAGGAGAGCACCTGCCCCATGGCGTCGCTTGCCTGAATGATGTTGTGTCTGCTGTCGTAGAGGTACCGCGTGGTGTTGCCCATATGGCTTGTTGTCGCCACCAGGCGGTTGAGTTCGTCGTAGAACTTCTCTGTGTAGTAAATCAGCGGTGTCGCCATCGGGTTGTCCGAAGGCAATTCGCTCTCTGTGATGCGCACGACATTCGACGCGGTGTCGTAGGCATAGGAGACGGAGCTCCCAAGGTGGTCAGTTACGGTCTGAAGACGATCCACCGTGTCGTAAGAGTAGGTGGTCTTGTGAGCGTTGTCGTCACACACCTCGACGACCTTGCTTTCCTGGTCGTAGCCGATGAGCGTGTAAACGAACTCGCTGCCCATGACCTCCTGGAAGGAGGTGGAGTCATGGTCCACCCGCGGAAGTAGCCGCGTGTGGCCCATGGAGGCTAGCGTCGTGACTGGGTCCCAAAGCTCACGCGCGACCTGGAACACCCGCCCAGAGCGGTCGTAGGAGAAGACCGTGTTCTCAAGGAGGTTGTCCCCGTCGTCGTACGCCTTCCTCTGGGTCATGTGGTTGGCCACGTCGTATCCAAAGGTCAGATAGTTCCCAAGCTCGTCTTCCTGCCGAGTCAGGCGGTCAAAGGCGTCATAGGTGTACTTGACCTGTGCGTCGAAGTTCCCGTCGTCGTCCAGGACCTGAAGGAGCTTGCCTTCGGGGTCGTAGTCGTAGCGAATCGTCTGACACGTAGTGGCGTCGCTGCTGCCTAGGACCTCTTCGTAGACGAGGTTCCGCTCGTCGTATCTCCAGAGGTGAACGTTCCCTGCGGGCTCGCGAGTTGCCACCCGCAGGAGTCGGCAGTTGTAAGCGTACGAAGTCACCAAGCGATTGGGCGTCGAGCCGTAGGCGTCGAGGTCTTGCTCAGTAAGGAGGTTGGCCGAGTTGTAGGTGTAGCGGTGATCGAAGGTGGGCTTCTCTGCCACAACAATCTGCTCGGAAGCTCCGCCCTGCAGGCCGTCGTCGTCGCTATCGATCGCCACCTGGTTCTGGATCCTGGTCTCAACCAGGTTGTTGTTGGCGTCGTAGAAGTTCTCTGTCGTGTATGCGAACGGGGTAGGGGCGGTCACCTTGGTCACGAGGTTCAGAGAGTTGACCTCATACGACGTCGTGAAGCCGCGAGGGCTCTTGGTGGTTAGGGTGTTTCCGAACGCGTTGAACGTGGCCTCAGCTGCGATCGTTGCGGACTCGGTGGAGTTGGGGCCACCAGGATCCGGCAAGCCGGTACTTGGAGTGAGGTCTCCTTCCCCGTCATAGGGAGTCACGAGGACCGTCTTCGTCGGGAAGCCAGCCTGGACGTTCGTTGTTGCGTCAAACGAGCCGTCCTTGAATTCGACGCGGTTTCGTTTGCCGTCAGGCTCTTGGGTAAGGTAGCGCTGACCCTGCTCGTTGTAGGAGTGGGAGACTTGAATGTGCTGGGCAGTGGGGGAATATGATCCTCCACCCACGGGGAGGCAGTCCGCAACCAGCGGCGCTGGCCCAACGACTGCGACAGGGTTCCCACCGCGGTCAGGCTTCCCGTCTCCGTCGGCGTCGGGAAACGCGAGCTTGTTGAAGGGTCCTGGCCCGACGGTGTAGGTGGTTGTGGGGTCGTGGTAGTCGTTGCTGCCTGTGCGTCCAAATGACTCAGGGATCGGGTCGACGTCGGCGAGCCCAGGCCACTCAAGGTTGAGGACGGTAAGCCAGTCCTCGATCGCCATGTGGTCGTACCAGAAGCGAGTGGTGTAGGGCTCCACGTCACGAGGGTCGTTGGGGAACCAACTCCTGCAGCCCGCGTCCCCCGAAACGAATGGGTCTTCTGCACCCGTGAGGGAGCCGGAGACGAAGTCGGGGTCATTGCCTCGAGGCTCAACGACGGCGAAGGGAAGGTGGAAGAATGGCTCGTAGACGAACTTCCAGACCCGATCGTCCTCCATTCCTGCGTCGGGATCCGAGAGGAGCGTCGTGTAGTCCGCACTCTTGAAGACGAGCTCCTTGCAGTTAGAGCACTCCTTCTTCATGCCGCGGACAATGTTCACCACGTTTCCGTTTGGGTCGACGTGCTGAACGAGTTCCGTTTGATCGTTGTGACCAAGGAGAGTGGTGTACCTGGGAGGCTCGGCTCCGACAAGAAAGGGATGAGCCCCTCGAGTGAGGACGTCGTTCTTCGAAATGGTGAAGTATGGCGAGACGCCCGAGGCGTGCTCTAGGATGGATACGTTCCCGCTCCGGTCAATCTCGGTGGCAACATTCCGACCTGAGGCGTTGTCTCGATCGTAGGTGTACAGTGCCGTCCCGCTCACGTCGTCGCAGGCGTAGTCCACCTGGCACACGTTGTCGTCGTGATCGTAGAAGACACGCAGAGTCGTGTTTCCTCGTCCGTCCTTCAGGCTCGAGAGCTGCCAAGTTGACCCGGACTGGGTGTAGGTGTAGGTGGTTGTTTTGCCAGCGGTTCCAGATCCAGGGCCGTTGAAGTCGGCCACAGCGGGAGTCGTGACCGTCCACAGACAGCCGTTCGCGTCATAGTCGTACGTCCAAGCACGCTTGCCGCTGGTCATTTCCTTGAACTGCTCAATGGACTGGACGAGGCCCGCCTCCGACCCCGAGCCATACGCAAGGGTTGTGGTCCTACCGGTGTCGTCGGTGATCTCCGTGATCAGGTGGTCCGAGTCACGGGTGATCAGGACCCGGTTCGCGTTCCGGTCCTGAATCGCCATGAGGTAGCCCACGTCCCCGACCGTCAGGTTGGACGGGTCCAGGTGGTTGCCACTTCCGTCCAGAAAGGCGTAGAAGAACATCGTGCCGTCGCCAGTCCGCCGCCTGAGATACTTCAGAGTGCCCAGCGGACCAGCGCCGTCGAGATCCACGTCAACCTCGCGAATTGCCTCGTAGAACCCCGTGGGGGTTACGTATTCGCGGATCGTGGTGTTTCCGCTGCTTAGGTATTCGAACAGCCTGCCGTCTCCTGAGCGAAACTCGAAGTCGTAGTGGCTGTCAGTGTTCACGGAGGCGATTGCCTCGAAGCGCTGGTCGTAGGGGAAGTGCCAATTCGGCCCGAAAATCCCGGCTCCTGCCTCGGAGTTGCTCCTGTAGACCCGGCTGATTGCAACAGGTAGCCCTCGACCTTGAATTGCAACATCCGTTTCAGAGAGGAGCAGTTGGCCAGTGCTCGGGACAACCTGTGCGGATCCGTTTCGACCACCGGCCGTTGCACTCGTGAGTGGGAATGACTCCCACTGAACCAGCGAGAGCGACTTCATGTAGTGAGTGGCTTCGAACTCGTTCTGGACCGGGATCGAGCCCGTCGTGAATGAGGTGATTGCTAGGATCGCGAGGGGCTGCGATGATGAACTCAGGTCAGCGACGCCGCCGGGTTCGACACGAATCTCGTAGTCGGTGGCAACCGAGAGGGCAGAGTTCGGCGCAAGAACCAAGGTGTGGGCGTTCGGTGTCGCGGAGATGCTCAAGTCCACGCCGACGTCGGGATTGGCAGTCGTGTTCGTGAGGGTGAGGTTGGCCGAGGTGACCGTGGCGACGTCGTAGGGATTGCTGAACGTAACCGTGATTTTCGTATCGGTGGTTACGGTAGCGTTGCCTGCGGGTGCGATTTGCACGACACTGAAGCTTCCGAGGGAAGCCACGTCGGGCGCCGGCTCGTCGCCAGGAGTGGAGCTGGGGTCGTTGGGCGTGACGTCGTTCAGGTCGTTGATTCCGTCTCCGTCTGTGTCGGCGCGCGTGGGGTCTGTGCCCAGCTTGAACAGTTCGTCGAAGTCCGAGACGCCGTCATTGTCAAAGTCGTCGTCGTCGGAAGGCCCCCCATAGATGCCCAGCTCGATCTCCTCGACGTTCAGCATCCCGTCCTGATCGTCGTCGAGTAGCGCTGCCAGAGCCCCTGTAGTGAACTCGAAGCTCTCCGTAGACGTGAGCGTTGCACCGCTCTCCCCCTGAACACTTGTCGAAATCTCAACCGTTAGCGTTGTGCTAGTGGGCCAACCGCTGGTTGGTGGGGATAGCTGGACTTGGCTGCTACTCAGCAGAGCTACACCCGAGAGGGTCAGCGGGCTCGCGCCGTTCTTCACTGTGAAGTTCGTAGAGTTGACAGTGGAGGCGTCCAGAGGCTGATCAAAGTCGATCAGGACAAGGGTGTCTGTGTATACGTCCGCGATCCCTGCCTGGGGATCGTGCCTGACAACGGCGAGAGGCTCCGGGTAGGTCACCCAGAAGGCATCGCTGTCTACGGTGACCTGCTGCCCAGAAGGCTCGTCCTCAAAGGTCACTCGGAGGGCAACCTCTCGGTCGCCATAGGAGCCCGAGGGGGGCGGGGCTAAGCGATCCCAGACGAACAGATACTCATTTCCACCACACTCAGGAGCACGGTAGGGTCCCAAGTCGCCAGGCAGGATTGTTGCCGAGTGAGGGAATCCGTCTGTCCCGCCGTCCAGCGTGAATGCAACGCTGACCAACTTCCCTCGGGTTGTCAGATCAGCGTCGCTGATCTTCAGAATGAAGGGCAGATACCGGCTGGTGTTTGGGGCGATACTTGAACCTATTGGGGTGACCGTGAACTGCACCAATGGCTTGTGCGGCTTGGCACTGGGATAGGCGTCTTCCAGCGGTCCTGAAGCCGACACGTAAGTGCCCGTCGTCGTCACCGGCGCTGCAGTCGCAGGCCCGTAAACATGGGTGGCCTCATATCCCGACCCAGACAAGCTCGTGTTGCCGAAGCCCACGCTCACGCTCTGCGCTGAGACTGCCGTCAGCTTCATCGACAGCGCCTCACCCTGATTCAGCGCCGTAGTGAACGGAACCGCCAACGTGGGCCTCGTCATGGCGCTCAAACGGAGCGTCGTGCTCAAGGTCGTCGTCACGAACGCGCGAACTGGAGTGCCCGTCGTCACCCAGGCCGTAGTCGAGTAGGTGCCCGAGGTGACCTCGGCCAGTTCCTGACCGTGCAGGGTGACCGTCGCGCCGGAAAGCGCGGTTCCACTGGGGCCTGTGAGCGAAAGGCTGAACTCGGCGTGGACCAGCGGGCTCTTGGTATCGAGGGCGAAGTAGCCGCTCTGCGTGACGATTCCGGACTCGCTCTCCAGGTAGTCGCCGCCCGAGTCCACGGTCATGGTGCCCAGCTTGACCCAGGTGCCTTGCTCGGCGTCGTAGGTCCAAAGGTCTTGGGTCGTTCCCGCAGCCAGGCACTCCTCATTGGGCAGACGCAGGGTTCCGCCGCTGATTGCGCTGGTGCCGAAGGTTAACCCCGCAGGTTGGATCGTCCACATGCGTCGAGGCTGTAGCTCGCCGGGAAAGGCGGTCGGGGTGAGCGCGCTATCGACCGAATGGAGCGCGATCATAGGGTAGTCGTCCGCAGCGCCCCCTACCACCGTGCCCAAAGGCAGTTCAAGCCGAGCGTTGGCAAGCAAGTCGTCTTCTACGTTGGTGGCAGCGGCCACGGAGCCTGCGCTCAATGTGACAACGTCAGCAATCGAGGAAGGCGTATGGGGCAGGAGGACCAGTAGCTCGGCGCTTCCCGTAGCGTCAGCCCTGACTTCCACAGTGGCGTAGCCCTCGGGGCCGGTGATCCTCACCACCTGGTAGCCGTCGGCAATGCCTGTCAACGCGGCGACACCGTTGGCTGTCGTCGTAGACGTTGAGGTCGCTACCTCAGCCGTCGCGCCCGCCAGCGGCATCGGCCGATCTAACCCACCATCGAGCACGGTGACGGAAAGATCGCCCGCCAGCGCTGGCGCGCTTCCGACAGCGGCAACGGCAGCCAATAAGAGTGCGGTCTGAGAGGAAGTGGCCATTGCGCTTGCTCAACCTCAGTGCCTGGTCAGATAGGGGGGGATGTGTGGTGTGATGCCTACTTCGAGGATCAGTCCTTCCGGAGCGTTTTCCTATGCCTCTGCCGAAGGGCCTCGTAGCGCTTTCGAAGGATTGCTCTCGCTTGCCGGTTTCGAGGCTCGAACTGAATCACCGTGACAGCCTCCTCAAAGGTCTCGACCGGGGTCTGACCAGGGAGAGGGCCTGAGAGAACTTCGGCCATGATCCGATTAGCTTGCTCCTGCTCACCTTCGGAGCAGGTGACTCGATAGGTCCCGTCGGACTTCCGTTGGACACACCTGATGGTCAGACCGGCCGCCAAGCAGGCGTTTCCAATCTCCTCGGCCCGATTTCCTTCAGCGATAGCAGCGAGCTTCTGTGCCAGCCTCTGTCTAAGTTGCTGCTGCATTGCCTCCCTCTGCTGGCTGACCCTATCTTGAGGGTTGATTCCGGCTTGGGGGCTGGCACTTGGGCTTGGAGGAGCCTCTTGCGCCCTGCTTGCGGACAGGCCCAGAAATCCCAGCCCAACCCCGACAAGAAGCCATAGGCTCAACTTGACTGTTGCTTGCATCACTAACCCCAATACTCAACTAGCAGGTTCGTGTAGTAGACGAGCACGCTGTATCCGGACTGCGTCCCACCCAGGACCGTAAACGTATGTGCACCTGCCCCGACCGTGTTTATGTTGTTGAAGTGGCTTGAGCTGCCAGACTGAGCAACCTGCGACACTGTTTCTGCCTTGGTGGAGTAGCCTGAGGCAGTGGGTGTCGACTGCCCATAGCCAACTCCCAGGTTGATCCAACCAGGGAGTGCTGTTGAGGCCTGGGCGTGCAGATAGTCGCCAGTAGAATGGAGGACTTGCTGCTGGCCAATCAATAGGTATGCGCGCGAACCTGAGCTGAACTCTGTGTACGACCCACCAGTCCAGTATGCAGAGCCGCCGATCCAGTAGTATTGCTGGATATACCGCTTGACTTGGTTTTCATAGCTCCAGACATAGCGATACTGCCGCGTGTCTCGCGTTTGGGTAGAGGAGATTGTCCGGATTGAGCCAACATACCGCCGGCTGTTGTCAGACGATTTGACCATGACACCATCCACCAACTCAATGGAGTCAGTCCTGGAGGTGTTGTTCGAGTTCCAGGCCGAGGAGAGTTCCAGAGCCAAGGCCGAAGACCCGGTGTTCCAATAGACGAACACGTCGTAGTTTCGGCTCGCAGTGAGTCCTGAGAGGCCCAGGGTCACGTTGCCCGAATTCGTGTGCCGAGTCCAAGTCGAACCGCCGTCCTTTGTCCAGACCTCGTTGCTCCTGAATGGAATCAGGTAGATCGTGCTCGTGTCTCCGAAATCCCAGATTGAGTGATATGAGCCCGCGCTGAGCCGGAATCCGCAAGCCAAGTGGTTCGCACCCCCGGCACCGCCCGCCCCACTGCCCACTTCCGTTTCACTACCACCTGAGTTCTTGTAATAGAGCTTCCCGTCGTTCTTCGAATAGAGCGCCACATGGCTTGACGCAACGCTTGGCTCACTCCCTTGGTGCTTCAACTGGACGACACCGTCAACTACAACCTCTCCGCCGACCACCTCGATGTTGCCATTGACCGTCAGCTTGTCGCTGATCTCTACATCGTCGTTCAGAATGATCGTGCCGCTGGTGACATCGGCCTGAATGATCAGGGTGGCGTCTTGCCCAACAAAGGTGGTTGTTCCTCCCGAACTCGCGCTGAGGACGTAGCGAGCGTCAAGTTGGGCAAGGGTCTGGGTGCTACTGCCATCCCACAAACCTTGGGCTCGCTGGGCGTCCATACTGAACGGGACCGCAGTCAACTTGATGCGCGATCCAAGGAGGTCGGTGGCCCCCTGTTTTACGGCGATCCAGAGGTTGTCGTTTTCCGAGAAGACGTTATTGAGTGGAGTTGCCCCAGCCCCGAGCTGAACACTAACGAGGCCGTTCACCACGGACACTGTGATGTCCTCGTCGTGCTTTAGGTTCGAAGCATCCCCGCCTGACTCTAGGTCCCAAATCTCGAAAGTCAGGGTCGTTGTGGTCGTAATTGGAGCCCCGTCAAACACCAGCCGACACTGGAAGGTGATGATCTCCTTCGAGTCCGCGGCCCTAGTGGACACCAAGCCAGCCATGACAAGCCCAAGGGCGAGAGGAGCAAGGAAAAGCAACGAGCGTTTACGCATACGTTCTCCGCTTGCAGCGGCAAACCCGCTACAGACCGAGGGAAGACAGCTAGTGGGAAACGCGACCTAGACCACGCACAGGACAGGAGCCGGGGCTTCTGCTTACTGAAGGACTGTGGATCGCGAGGCTAACTCTGGGTGGGACTCCTAAGGAACGTCGACCACACGGCATCACTATGTCTCCTGGTTGCGAGCCGTTCAAGGAGTCGGAAGCCATTGGGAACAGTGCGGTTGCAGCGTCGTGCCAAAGAGCCTTTGTTGTCGTTCCCGCCGCCCGCAGAGTTTATGACCACTGGTGCTTGGTATTCAGCCCCGCAGACTTGAGGCTCGCGTAAAATCAACGCTATTCCGCTTAACGCAGGCGGCTTGAGCGAGTCCGGAGCGCGCGCGAACCTGCTTGGTGATCCGAGCCAGTCCTCGATCCCCAGCGCCGAGTCGAGCGTGGCCGCGCGGGATGCCTCGGATCAGCCCCACGTAGTGCTTTACGGCAATGGCCGCCGAGTGCCCGAGCTGCCTTACACTCCGATAGCCGCCGGTCGTCCAGGTGTGAGGCCGAAGCTGGAACGCCGCCGCGCAGCTGAAGGAGTGCCTCCATGCTGGGGTGGCCGCTACTAGGACACCCAGGTTACCTGAGTCATTGGCCGCACCCCGTCAGGTGCTGACACCAGACTCCGATAATCAAGGCCCGCAGGTGTTGCTGTGTCCTCTGAGTCGCGGGTTGGTGAACCAGGACCCAAGAGTCCGAATCCCAGGTTCTTCAACGAAGCAGCTCCTGGCAAGGCCACAAGTTCTCCAAAGCTGCTCGGTCCCCTTTGCGCGAAGCTGACCGCCAATCGACTCCTGGCTCTCAGGACCGAGAGATCAAGCAAGCCAAGAACGCTAGGTTCGGTTTGCGACCAAGAGAATGCTCGTCCTGCGACTCCCGGAGCCAGCCTAGGCGGATTGAGCGATTGGGGCTTAGGCACTTACGGAGGGAACCAAGAAGTCCGAGGCCGCGCTCCGCGGCAGCGCCAGGCTTTCCGTATCTGACAGGAGAGGGGCACTGGGGTGTTGAGGCGCCCCTCGCTTGTGGCAATACTGGAGTGTGAGTCCTGTGTGTCGGCGATTTACGATTCTCGAGATCCTCGTGTCCCTGGTGGTCCTCTCCATTGGTGTCCTTGGGATCCTGGCTTTGATTCCAGCCTCAGTAGCCAGCGCTGAAAGAACAACCAATAGCAGACTAGCCACCGAGCTAGGAGCTGCAGTTCTCAATGAGCTTCGTCTGGCAGCCCAGGCCCCAGAGGTCGAGTGGCTCCCCGGTTCCGCTGAGAGTCCAGCGAGGCCACGGGTCGTGAAGCTCCTCTTGCGTCAGCAGAACACTGACCCTCTGGCCATTACCCTGCCATACGGCAATGATCATCTGCTTGTGTTTCCCGAGGATCGTGGCCAGGCTCTCAGCACCTTTCCTGTAGTGGACCCTGGTGGAAACTCGAAGAACGGGGCAGTTGCGGAGGGCCAGACCCTCCCTCCCCCTCGCTTCAGCTTTCGATTGAAGGTAGCGAGATCGTACGTCAATGGAGAGCGGGTCAACGGTCTCTACGACGTCGCTGTTCTCGTCTACCAAGGACTTGAGGTTGCGGCAGACGCACAACCCGAGGCCATCCTAACCACACAGATCATGGCAGGACCGCTCGACCTCCTGACCTTGGGTCGCCCGTGAGCAGCTCCCGACGCAAGTTCACACTGGTTGAACTCCTCGTCGCGGTGAGTTTGGGAGTGATCATCCTAGGGATCATCGCGGGAGTAAGCCTAGCGGCGGCTGGTTCTCGGGAGCTCTCGCTGGCGCGGATCGAGCGTGCCCGACAAGTCGAGGCTGTGCTGGATCTGATCGCACGGGATTGGGGACGCTCATTGCTTCTTCCTGGGCTCCCCTCGGCCCACGGCGGGGGAGGCCCGCCACTGCTGCGGGCCGAAGCGGGGGCGCTGTCCTTCCTGGTATTGGAAGACCCCGCTGAGCGCGCCGAGCGCGCCAGCGCAGGCGAGCTGCCCGTCCCTGTATTGCGGGCCCTCTCCTACAGCCTGAGCGCGGAGGCCAACGCCGAAGGAACGTTCACTTTGCAGCGCGGCGCTCCGACCGTCGCCGTGGCGCTGCCACATCCCTGTCGACACCTCAGCGCCGACGACCCCACCGTGGGTGACGCCAAGCCCGTGCTTGACGGCGTCGTGGAGTTCGAAGTCTCCGTTCTGGCTGGAGAGCCGCCGGTCCAGGTGTTCTGCACAGACGAGTGCTGCGAGCCAGCTGCGCCTCTCGAGATCCGTGGGTTCGAGCTCCGCTCGACCTCTCCTCGCTTCGAGGGCCTCCGCGAAGGAACCGCGCTCGAGCTCTTCAACCGACACGGTGGGGACGGGGTGCGCTTCAACCAGGGCACCTATCGTGTCCGTTCCGTCCCTACGTCC